>CAYMPA010000200.1:0-4100 GCA_964392105.1 uncultured Enterobacteriaceae bacterium | reverse complement strand
ATCTCCATTTATTTTCACGAGGACACCCAATCTGGCGCCCGGGTGGATGTAGGAGATCACCTGGCCTGCTTCATTTTCTACGATTTTGAAACGCCGAACGTCGATTTTCTCACCGATCTTACCGGTCATTTCGATGACAGCTTGTTCAACGGTCTGACCATTGGAGAAATCTGTCGCCATCAGGGTATCCCGGTCGGCCGGCTTAGATGCGAGAATGGTGGCAACCACCCTGGATGCAAAATTCTGAAAGCCGTCATTTCTGGCTACAAAATCGGTCTCGCAATTAATTTCGGCAAGGACAGCTGTCTTTCCATCCGCAGAGGTTGCTGTGCCGACCACACCTTCTTTTGCGTCGCGGTCTGCGCGTTTTGCAGCTACTTTCTGGCCTTTTTTTCGAAGGAACTCGTCAGCCGCGTCCAAATCGCCATCCGATTCCTGAAGCGCCTTTTTACAATCCATCATGCCAACGCCGGTCATATCGCGAAGGCGTTTGACATCTTTTGCTGTTATAGTCATAGTTTGATTTTCTAATATTTACAGCGTACAAACGCTACTGTTTAGCCTGTTTTTTGGCCGCTTTTGCTTGTAAAAAAGGTCGGTCGCCGCTTCAGGCGAAATCATATCTTGAATAAAACTCGTATATTGAAGGCAAAACAAAATCTAAAAAATGACTTATATGTTATTTATCTAATCTTATTATTCATAGCCGACTACGAAAGGATTCATAGTCGTATTGCTTTAACAATATAAAGTTGCTTTCACTATCAAGAAAATAGGTTGCGGGCAAGTTAATACCATTAAACGTGTTTGCCTTAACCTGCATATAAGCGCCAATATTTTCGAAGACAATCCTGCTGCCCAGTTCAAGCGGTTTATCTAAGTAATAATCTCCAAACAGATCACCGCTTAAACAACTGCAACCGACCAGTCGAAATTCATGATCACTTTTGTTGCAAGCATTCATAACAATCGGTTGAAACTGATATTCAAATACCTCAGGCATGTGATTTATTGACGTATCCAGCACTGCAATATGTTTATCGTCGTTTTCAAAAAGATCAATAACTGTTGCAACCAGATAACCTGCATTACCCGTAATTGCCTTACCGGGTTCGATATAAACATCGACGGCATAACTATCTTGTAGCCATTTAATCGTATCGATAAGCGGAGTCAGGTCAGATTGATTATTGATTAAATAACCTCCGCCTAGATTAATCCATTTTAAATCTAATTCATTTGAATCAAGACCTGTCATGACTTGACGTACGGTTTGCTCCAATTCATCGAAATTGTTTGATTCACAATTATTATGGATATGCAGTCCTTCTATAGACTGCCAGTTTAATTCTTCATTCGTTTCTTTCTTTATGATTTTATTTAGTGGAATACCCAGCTTTGAATAAGAACGACACGGATCGTATCTTTCATCTGTGACAAAAGATAATTCCGGATTAATTCGAACGCCACAACTCGCTTTGCTATTTATTCTTTCTGAATATCTGCTTAATTGTGATTGAGAGTTCAAGGTAACAAAATCGGATAATTCAATAACCTTGTCCAGCTCATTTTCCCTGAGTCCGGGTGTTGTTACATGAATCGTTTGCTTGTTATCCAGCACTTCCCTTGCGAGTTGAACCTCAAATAATGAACTACAGGAAAAACCAGAGATATACGGTTTTATATATTCCAGCAAACTAATCATATTTGCCGACTTAATCGAGTATAGGGGCAAGCACCCCGTTTGCTCTTTCAAGTCTACAAGTCTTTCAAGGACAGTAAGGATACGGGCTTGATCATAGACATAGGCCGGCGTTAACAAATCAGTTTTATGGAAAATTGAATCTTTCATGTTATTGTTGTGTTTATTTAGAAAATAATCGCTATGAGGAATTATTGATGAATCGTAAAACCTGTTGTTATCTGGCTAGCTTGCTATGCCTTTTGAGTTTGAATGTTAATGCAGAATATAAAACTTCCGGGGAAATGAGCAAGGAAGAATATCAAAAGGTCACTGAAGCAAGAGCTGAATATAATGAATGCCTGAATGAATCTGCCATAACTCGGCTTGAACATCAAACTGACATCAGAGTGGTGGCCGATCATTCGATGAAAGATTGTGCTCCTGTTCTTGAAGATCTTTATAATTATTTACTATTAGGTAATTATGCACCTGAACCTACAAAGCGCTTTGTCCGCAGTATTAGTAATCGCGCATCGAATAAATTATTGTCTAATCTTATGATGTATATGGCCGCGCGAAAACAATAATGTCAGATATCTCTGATTAGTTTAATTCCGATCCACGACCAAATGTTGATGTTATAAATGGTGCTAATTGATTTAGCGCCTGTTCATAGACATTGCGTTTGAACGAAACAACCTCTTCAATCGGATACCAGAAATCAACCCATTTCCACAGGTCAAATTCAGGCTGTTGGGAATGTGTCAGGTTGACATAGCTTTCATCGACAATCAGTTTAAGCAAATACCAAATCTGTTTCTGACCAATACACAAGGGAAGGGTATTGTAACGAATAAAACGTTTTGGTAACCAATAACGCAGCCAATCGTCAGTAGAACCGACTAATTCAACATGATGAGATTCCAGGCCAGTTTCTTCCTTGAGTTCGCGATACATGGCTGATTCCGAAGATTCATTCTTTTTAATCCCCCCCTGTGGGAACTGCCACGCGTCCATACCCATGCGACGGCCCCAGAAAACCTGGCCATCACAATTAGTAAGTATGATCCCAACGTTAGCCCTGAACCCTTCTGAATCAATCACGCTTCATATACCAATAATAAATTACACCTGATTTTCCAATAATAAGACCAAACAAGCAATCTTAACCCGGATTAAAGGAAATATTTACCGAGGGATCCGTGAGGTCGTACTTTTGCATCCTGCAAGCACGACATTGCCTGCATGGACCTCGATACCCTCTTGTGGTGTGTGCAGGTATTTAAGATTCGCCTAAAGCGCCTACTGTTGGTGTCAGGAACACAAATGACCACCATAGACCTAGGTACCCCCTTGAGGGTGAGGTGGAAATGCCGAAAATGCAGGACGCATATTTTTCGGCCCTGCCAGAACATCCATGTGCTTCGGCTCGCCAAACGATTGGATACAAATATTATTTTGAACACATCTACACTTTTACTGATTAGTATCTATGGTCAGATAATTAAGTGGACTCACGCAATTTGCGGGCTAAACTAGCCGCTTTGATTTCGACGGATATTATTCTATAAGATGAAACTCGCTATTTTTGATCTCGATAATACCTTGATCGCGGGAGACAGCGACTGCCTGTGGGGAGAGTTCCTGAGTGAACACGGTTATGTCGATTCTGAAGCATATCATGCTGGGCATGAGAAATATTATCAAGATTACCTCAATGGTGATTTGGATATCGATGCTTTTCTTGAATTTCAGCTAAAGGCACTGGCAGATAATGATCGACTTCAATTAGAAGAATGGCGAGAGAATTATATTGAGGAAAAAATCAAACCGATTATTCTCTCTAAAGCAATTGAACTCATAGATGACCATCGTCAGCAAGCACATGAGCTATTAATTATTACTGCAACAAACCGGTTTATAACTGAACCAATTACAAATGAGTTCAAGATAGATAACCTGATTGCATGTGAACCGGAACTAATCGATGGTCAGTATACTGGACGGTTTATTGGTATACCCTCTTATGCTGAAGGGAAAGTGAAACGCTTCAATGACTGGTTGGCAAACCATAACCAGAAACTTGAAGAGTGTTGGTTCTATAGCGATTCACATAATGACATTCCGCTTTTAAGAGAAGTCGACCATGCTATCGCAGTTGATCCAGATGAATCTTTAAAATCTGAAGCAAGAAAACAGGATTGGCCAATAATTAGCCTGAGATAAGATTTGATTAAGCTTGAAAAGAAGGACGAAAAATTAGGATTTTATTGTGGCCGGTTTTTGCTCCTGCAAAAACTGCATTCCCACCATCCATGGTGGTCATTTGAGCACATTGCCGACACAGCAATCGCAAAAAAAGAGGGATAATAGACAAAATGTGATGGTTTTTTTATGATTTATTGAGCAAATAATT
>CAYMPA010000199.1:0-4181 GCA_964392105.1 uncultured Enterobacteriaceae bacterium | reverse complement strand
GCGTGGAGGAAAAAGCCCGTATGACGGTGGCTTTTCTGCATTACAAGATGCAGGAGTATGAGCGCTTGCGCAGTGAGATTGAGGCATTGAAAAAAGAAGTTCAAGGTTTGCCGGATGCACAGTCATGATAAATGCAGACATTAATTGCATGTTCGTGGATTCATCGGTGTGCACTCAGTTTTTTCATAGTATAATACTAACAAATGCCTGAATCTACTAAAGAGGAGTGCCAGAAGAATTCCTTAGAGACCAATAATGCGCCCAGTCGGAAGCGATCAACGCTGTTGCTTGCAGCTGGCGGGTATGTGAATACAGCTATTGTGATTGTCCAGGGTCTGTTGCTTATGCCTTTATATTTACACTACATTGGCGCGCATACCTATGGTTTATGGTTGGCATCAGGTGGCATGCTTGCAATGCTGGGGTTGGTTAATTTTGGTGTTGGAAGCATGGTTATTCAGCGTGTGGCGAGTTCATATGGCAATCAGAATATGTCTAAAGCCGGCATTTATTTTATCAATGGCATGGTTGTATATTTGGTCATTTGTTTATTGGTGGCGATGATCGGCTGGTTGATATCCATCTGGTTACCAAATATTTTAACATTGTCAGAGAGTGAAAGCATTCTTATTCAGCAATGTTTTCGCTTGGCGTTGGTTGGAATGGTTGTTGCGGTCTTTAATGAATGTTTACTGGGATTTAGCCAGGCATTGTTAAGGCCTGTTGTGCCCATGGCTGGCATGGCATTGGGACGCATCTTCGGCATTACTTTAAGTGTGTGGATGCTTTTTGGTGATTTTGGCTTGTGGGCTATTCCTGCTGGAACTGTATTGTCAGAAATGGTAGTTTTGATGGTTAATGTATGTTATTCGACAGTGCTTTTTAGAATGCTGGATGCTGAAATAAAGGTCGATAAAAAGGTGCTGAAAGAGTATATGCATACCAGCCCGGCGCTTTTGGGGGCAAGGGCCGGTCAGACGCTGTCGCAGGAGTCTGAACCGTTGTTGATTACCATGTTTTTAGCGCCGGAAATTACGACGGTATATATGATAACGCGTAAAGCCGCAGACATGGTGTTTTTATTGTTGAGCGTGATTTATGGATCTAGCCATAGTTCTTTTTCACATCTTGTTGGTGAAAGGGATCATGAAAAAACAAAAAATATGGCATTAAAATTAGTGCTTTTGGTCTTTGTGACTTCAGTTGTTGGGTTTGCCACTTATGCGGGCGCTAATCAGGCTTTCGTGAGTGTGTGGGTCGGGAAAGGCTTTGTATTGGATCAATCCGTGATTTTGTTGCTGGGGATGGGTTTCTTTGTCCGAGCAGTGCGGGGAATGATATGGCAAATATTGAATGGATTGGGTGAATTTGTTTATTCATCGGGCGTCATTATTGCAGAAGGATTGATTCGTATAGGGCTTGCAGTTTCCGCATTAAGCATGGTTGGCGTGATTGGAATTCCATTTGCGTTACTGGTTTCATGTTTTTTTTCGTTGATTTTGCTGGCGTTAAAATTACAGGCTAAATTGACGATGAAAATTGATTTGATGTTTATGTTCAAAGCCATTACCTCATTTCTAATCCTCTTTGGGATAAGTGCGATCGTACCTGTATTTTTTACGGGTTTTAAGATGTGGGTAAGTTTTGCTTTATTCGTGGCAGTGTTGTTTTCTTTTCTTGTGCTGTCATTTGGTTTAATTAATTTTAAAATGTATATGACTTACTCCAGGAAGGTGACTTTATGAGACTGTTGAACTTACCTGCTGGTTTGATAAGAAGGCTTCGGACAGCATACTTTCGTTCAAAGCTAATCAAATTAGGTGATGGCTCGGTACTTTACCCCGGCGTTGATATCTCATATCCGGAGAATATCAGGATTGGAGACAACGTATCTATTGCACCCGGCGTGGTTTTAGGTGCAGCTAGTCAGGGCTCGATTACCATTGGAGACAGGTGCGCTATTGCAGCAGGCGTCCGCTTTGTGACACCTACGCATGATTACAATATTCTTCCAGTTTCCAGTGTGGGCATCAATAAATCTATCATGGTTGGTCAAGATGTGTGGATAGGAACAGCTGCAATTATCTTGCCGGGTGTAACCATTCACGATGGCGCTGTTGTGGCTGCTGGTGCTGTGATTGCTAAAGATGTGCCACCTGATTGCATGGTTGGCGGTGTGCCTGCAAGAGTTATCAAGGAACTTGAGTCCAGAGAGATTCGTTTGAAAAGAGGTGAAAATTTATGAAATTGCATATTGGCTGCGGAAAAAAATACATATCGGGATATAAGCATTTGGATGTTATTGATTTTGAACATGTTGATTTTGTTTGTGATACTAGGCATTTAACGATGATCAAAGACGCTTCTGTATCAGAAATATATGCCTGTCATATTCTGGAGCATGTGGAACGTAACGAAGTCGTTGAGGTGTTGCGTGAGTGGAATCGTGTTTTAAAGTCCGGAGGCGTGTTGAGAGTCGCCGTTCCTGATTTTGAAGCTGTGGTTGCGGAGTATCTGGAGAAACAGGATCTTCAATGCTTTCAAGGCTTGCTCTATGGTGGACAGACTTATGATTATAACTACCACCATGTCGCGTTTGACTATGACGTATTAACATCTTTCTTGTTCGATGCGGGTTTTTCAGGTGTTGAGCGTTATGACTGGCGAGACTTTTTACCAGAAAATTATGATGATTATAGTCGTTCTTATTTGCCTCATATGGATTTTGAGAATGGTCGGTTGATGAGTCTGAATGTGGTTGCAAAAAAATAGATGATTTTTATTGGGGCGGAGCTTAGTGATCCGCATGCGCACTTTGTAACTAATATCATTGCGTGTATTGGCACTGGAGATGACCTTGTTATTGATCTTCTTAAGGTAAATGAAAGCAGTGAGATATTTGATTGTATTGCAGCACACCTAAAAAAATATCATGAAGACTATGTGATTTACAATGCCTACACTGATGACGATTTCTTTTTATCTTTTAAGAAAAATTTCCCTAGACTTAAGTTGATTACAGTATTTTCTGATGATGAATGGAGACACAGCAACTATGATCGTTATCTGGCACTTTTTTCAGACGTGTTTACTGTGGCAGTCAAGGAGAACATAAAGTGTTATCTCTCGAACGGCCTGTCGCATGTTCATTATATGCAATGGGCATGCAATCCAGAACAGTTCCACCCCATTGGTGATAATGATGAACCATACGATGTAACTTTTATTGGCGCCGCATATGGGAAGCGCGTGGATTATATACGGTATTTGTTGCGCCAAGGCATCGATATTAAAGTCTTCGGGCCGCATTGGAATCGATACAGGGATATCCAAGAACACTGGGGCGGTTTTCTATCCAGTCAGGATATGCTGAAGATAATCAGCCGGAGTCGGATCAATCTCAATTTTCTCTGGACAAGTAGGGATCCTGAGAGAACTACGATTAAGGGAAGAACCCTGGAGCTAGCCGCATGTCGTGCATTTCAGCTTTCTAATTATACAGATGAATTTGGCAATTACGGTTTTTTACCAGGCAAGAATATTGGTGTGTTTGAAGATAAAGCCGATCTGCTGGAGAAGATTCGATATTACCTTGACCATGCAGATGAGCGGCAGAAGATCGCAGATGCAGCCTATCATTTTGTACTCAAACAGCACACTTGGGAGAGCGAATTCGGCAAATTATTTAGTCGGATTGAACAAAACGATTTTTCTCCCATGTCTGTACCTTGTTTTCGGGTGCTGGTTATCGCCGCAGAAGATGTGAAGCACGGGGTGGCCGTGCAGGATGTACGCATGGATATTACACTTGTATCCGACAGCCGGAGCATCCCTGATGCCCGAGAGTATCATGGTGTGATTCGACTCAATCATGATTCGACGATCAACAATGATACACTATATATGATGGCGTTTGGCCTGATTGCCGATAATGCAACTTTTACTTTAGCGAATTTTTATTTAGGTCGGGATAAATACTGGATTCACTTCAGGGACACTTATATCCAGAGTTGTGGCAAGCGTACCAAAATGTTACCGGAAGAATCCATTATGGTTTCCGGTAAGGTATGGGGTAATCACATGTCAATCCTTGCAAAAGGAGAAGGTTCGATGGCGTTTGTCGAATCCCCCTCGTTTTCCATTGATCTGCCGTACTTTAAGTCCAGGCTACTGCGCTTTTT
>CAYMPA010000198.1:0-4191 GCA_964392105.1 uncultured Enterobacteriaceae bacterium | reverse complement strand
GGCCCCGTCGGCGCATACTATAGAGGCCAGGAGAACAGACTCCATCAACAGGCCGAATGTAAGACTGCAATCGATTCTTTTCCTCAAATTTCACTTGGCATACGGGCGGTGTCCATGTAAGAGCATCCCTAGTACTCATATGAATGGGAATTGGGGTTAACCATAATGGAAATATCGATTATCGAAACCTCTAAGTGAAGATGAAAAAAATGGTAGTTCATTTTAACTAATAATAATTTTCACTCTTACCAGATCATAATCGCCAACCCCAATAATCCAGAAAACGTGGGAAATCGCGCATATCAGATTGCTGTCTTGCCCAGGGTTTGAGACTGGTATAAAAAACTGGCCCATAATCTCCTGGTTGACCATAACGCTTATCCATACCAACCCGACTATCTAACGACCACCAGCTCATTAGTAAAAATTCAAAGGGCTTACTTGAGCCGCGCACATAGCCACGTTGCCGACCATCAGGTTCATACATTGAGATCCAGTTTCCATTTCCTGGTAATTTTAGGCGTTCTAAATCTGCCATCGGTCTTAGCGGCAGTTTATGCACTCTAAACTCTGATGCTATCTCATCTGTATTATTAATTTTTAAATTAATGACGCGATGGTTTTCACTCCGCAGAAAGATCGATATTTTCTCACCGGGTTTTTCATTATTTAAAGTCAACAGACCAGGCAATGCTGCCCCATAGACATGCTGGGACAAAAGGTTCCAGCTTTCGGGCAAGGCCATCTGAGTTAGATTTGACGTTGGTACAAAGGCAAGGTAGCAACCACAGGTATGTACACTAGTTATTAATAAGGGTTGTTGCTGTTCATTGGTAGTAACAATAAATATCAGGCCAACATTTTCACCCATCGTGAGATTAAATGGCAATAAACTAAAAGGGACCTGATCAAAATGAATACGATAAATATAATTAATATATCGCCCACGTTCAGTCTCAAACGGGCGTATCTCACCATAGGCTACAGCATTCTCTGTATTAATTAATAATCGAAAGCGCGCATCTTCTTCATATATTACTGGCTCACCGATAAGATTATAGCTCACCTCTGGGTGTTCTACGAAAATAATAGGCATATTTCGAGCCAGATCGTCCTCACCAGCAGGAATATAGGCCATGCGTGGTACAGCACTATTAACCTGAAGATTGGAACAACCGTACATTGCCATCAGGCCAACCAAGACACCATATCTTAACAGATTAATTATCTTGATAAACTTCATTGCCTCATGAAACTCCCAGATCGACAGTGCTGGATATAATTTCTTTCTAACCCTGGCATTCAGTTATATTATCAGTATATATAAAGTCACTTTCCTGCACGAATATGCTGTTTGAGTTTTTTATTAAACAACAAATTATTGACATATTCCTGTTATAGGCGTCAACTTATAGATGTAGCCGATCTGTTTCACCTCACATGGATTGTCAAGTTTGTAAAGCTTCGATCGATTAATCAAGATTACGGAGGTGAACAAAATGAATCAACATACTGACAAGATTGCACCTGTACAGAATATCGGTCTTACTGACAGAATGATCCGCTTCTTCGGCGGTGGCGCTCTTTTAGCCTGGGGAGTGTTTTCGTTAATGACAGTTAACAGTACACCCCTGCCTAATATTGCGATACTTTTATCAATCTACCCATTAATGACCACAATAATGGCGTGGGATCCATTTTATCAATTATTTAATGCCAGGTCGTGCAGCATTAGTGAAGGTAGAAACTCATGCGTGACATTTCCCTATGAAGTTGATTCCGCACTTGGGCACGCCCCTAAACCTAAACATGACTATGATCACAGTCTGTCAGGATCACACCACTAATTTATTCAAGTCCGTTGTCAGGGCTATTACTAAATTAACGCGTACTCTCCATCACTAAGGACATGATGGAGAGTACGCGGTTCATGCAAAATTTCGAATCGCGGAAATCAGACCGCCGCCTTTCTATAGTCAGCATCAACCCAGCATACAGGCAACTCTTCGCCTGAGGGAAATATCAGTTCCTTTTTATCAAAGGACTCCGGGTCCTGGGCCTCTTCCCCACGATGATAACGTCCAGTTATAGATGCACAACATGGATCAATTAAATCACCCTGACCAAGCACTTCAACCAAATCACCATTTAACTTAGTTTTTAGATACATATTTGGCTCCTTAAATCAGTTCTGGACTTCCAGTAAATAATACGCTTATACATCACTTATTCCAACCTGGCATAAATATTCGACTACAGTCCTAAATCAGGCTGAGTATATTCATTCGTTAAAAGAAATGGCTTTGCCCAATAATATCCCTGCCCATGACTACAGCCCTTGCTCTTAAGATACCTCAATACCTGTCGGTTTTCGATGCCTTCCGCCACGAGCTGTATACCTGGATATGTCTTTTTTACAACAAGCGCCATCTCAATAAAAGATTCATCAATCGCCCTGTCCATCACTTCATTATTAAATAGATTAATTACAAACGACTGGTCTATTTTCACTTTGATCCTGGACAACATATTTGACGGCAGCTTCCTTAGCACCTGGTAACGTAATTTACTAATAGTAAAATTCTCAGAACCGAAATCATCTACCGCAATATTAAAGTCATATTCTAGCGCCTTGATGACGAAATCAGATATCCCACGATCACCTTTTTCAGTTAATTCTAAATATATACATTCAGGAGGAATCGCATATCGGTTCGAGAGCTCAACAACATAGCCGAGGAAACTTTCACCGTCTTCTATGCTTGGCTCTGAAACATTGATCGTAGCAATATAACTTCCCAGCACTGATTGAATAGAAGCCAGCCTCGCAAATGCCTTTTCAAATATCATTCTATCCAGCAACCTTAACTCCATAGAAGTCCTGGACTTATCAAACACTACATCTGGATAAACCATATCCCCCTGATGATTAAGAAATCGACTTAGTATTTCAAAATGACAGTTCTTTATCTGGCCGTCCAATGCAACTATGGGTTGGGCAAAAATTAATATTTCATCCAGATTAATCAGTTTGTCGAGCATTAATTCTATCCTGTTGTTTTTTTCAGCTGGCAATGACCTACGACCTGTAATCATAGAAATGAAATTATTGATGATAGTGAATTAATTGAAACCTGTTTCATCAACCAACACCCTCAATCTATTTTGTTTAATGATGCTCTGTATCTCCTTAACGTATTCCATCCCCCTGGAGGAATAACGATCAAGTGTCGCTGCGAGACTGACTGCATCTACTGTTGTAGAATTTTTTCTCGCCTCATGCCGTAACTGCCTGAATTTAACATAGGCATGTCCCCGATTCAGATTATTCATATAGGAAGCGACTGAATTAAAAACACTATTAAACTTTCGAACATAGTGATTCTCTCCAGCCTTACGTTTCCTGGGTACCAGCCCCTGATCTGAGCGATAGGTCCATTCTCCAAACAGATTATTAGCCTCACGAGAAAAGCGAGATGTCCCCCATGCACTCTCATTAACGGCCTGTGCCAGGACGAGAGAAGGAGGAATAGTATCTACTCTCCGCAGCAATTCAACCATGAAATGTTCATTGACAGCCAGGTCAGCCATACCATACTTTGCGGTGATCCTTTTAAGCAGGACTAAATCCCTGTTGTGAAGCTGAGATTTACCGCGGAACCTTTGCAATAACCCCCTTTCCTGTTCAATCCGGGTGTTTTCTAATAAAACGGAGGGAAGCAGGCTTTTAAAAAACAGCGTTTTCTTCTGCCTGACTGGCAACCGACCCAAATCCCTCGGAATTGTCTTGACCAGAATTTTTGGCACCTGCTTATCCCCAGGAGGCCAGTTATACTGAAAGCGCGCAAAATACCTGATCAACTCATCAGCCGTCTCGAATTCAACCTGCTCAAAATGTTTTAGTGTAGTCGAACTATTGATCTCTACCTTGCCAAGAAAATTAATCGTCAGAAATAACTGGGGGAATATTAATAACAATGACACTAATAGGCCATACCCATTATGATCAGATTTTATCGCATCCATTCCTTCACCTTTCAATTATTAATTTTTTATAATCAGGCTCCAAAATACTGATATTAAATCAATCCTGAATTTTAGCGGCCTTCTGGAATTTATCCAGGCCCCAGATACAGATACTAAGTGAAAATGAACGCCTTTTAAAATAGCCAACACACTCTGAACCTCCCA
>CAYMPA010000197.1:0-4192 GCA_964392105.1 uncultured Enterobacteriaceae bacterium | reverse complement strand
AGAAGCTCTTCGTCTATCTTCAGATCCTGAGCGCCTGCTTCGTCGCGTTCGCCCAGGGGGCGAATGACGTCGCGAATGCAATCGGTCCGATGTCGGCCGTTTTGTCGGTGGCACTGGCCGGGGGTGAGAGTGTCGCCGCGAAAGCGCCTGTCCCCTTGTGGGTACTGGCGCTGGGCGGGATTGGCATCGTCGTGGGACTTGCCACCTGGGGATGGCGGGTAATGGAGACGATTGGTCGCAAAATCACCCAACTTACCCCAACCCGTGGTTTCTGCGCACTGTTTGGCGCTGCTATAACGATCATTCTGGCTACGAAACTCGGTCTACCCATCTCGACAACCCATACCCTCGTTGGTGCTGTGCTTGGGGTCGGTCTCGCCCGTGGCATCAGTGCAGTAAACCTGACGACGCTCAGGGAGATTGTGATTTCCTGGATCATTACAATCCCGGCAGGTGCTGTGCTAGCAATAACATTTTTTTATGGTTTGCGGTTGTTCTTTTGAATCAAATTTAAATAAGCCTATTTGTCTCGTTACTTGGGTAGAGTATTCTGTATTCTTGAGGCTATTCAGCACTAGTTTTTAGCTTCATTATTCGCCTTTAAGTCTTACATTCTCATGCGCAATCGCTACAATATGCGCCCTTATGTCACCATATTCCGAAACATTCAATGTGCCATACGAAATATAGACAACGGTATGATATGCCATACGAAAAATAAGCAGCGGTATGACGTCATTATCGTTGGCGGTGGTCATGCCGGTACCGAAGCCGCGCTGGCTTCTGCACGCATGGGTACGCGGACCTTATTACTGACCCACAGCGTTGATACCCTGGGCCAGATGTCATGTAACCCGGCGATTGGGGGCATCGGCAAGGGACACTTGGTCAAAGAAATTGATGCGATGAGTGGTCTGATGGCCCGTGCTGCTGACCAAAGCGGTATCCAGTTTCGTATCCTGAATTCCCGTAAGGGACCTGCTGTTCGTGCAACACGTGCACAGATTGACCGTTCTCTTTATAAGCAGGTCGTTCGACCAGCGCTCGAAGGACAGGAAAATCTGTTCATATTCCAGCAGGCTGTTGATGACTTGATAATTGAAGGCGAACAGGTTAAAGGTGTGGTCACCCAAATGGGATTAAAGTTTATGGCGCCCACGGTAGTCTTAACTGTGGGTACTTTCCTGGGCGGTAAGATTCATATTGGTAACACCAACCATCAAGGTGGCAGGGCAGGTGATCCACCTTCAATAGCGCTTGCACAACGTCTTCGTGAATTACCGTTTACTGTTGGCCGGCTAAAGACTGGAACACCTCCGCGAATCGATGGTAATACGATCGACTACAGCCAGTGTGCGGTCCAAGCTGGCGATGTCCCGGTTCCTGTATTTTCATACATCGGTGATGCAAGTCAGCATCCTCAGCAGGTGCCTTGCCATATTACGTATACCAATGAACGTACCCATGAAATTATTCGTGGTGCTTTGGATCGTTCACCGATGTTTAACGGCAATATCGAAGGTAGTGGTCCGCGTTATTGTCCATCAGTAGAAGATAAGGTAGTACGTTTTGCTGAAAAAGAATCGCACCAGATCTTTATTGAACCGGAAGGTTTGAATACCAATGAGGTTTATCCAAATGGGATTTCAACCTCATTACCTTATGATGTACAGATTAAGTTCGTTTGTTCTATAAAAGGTTTTGAAAACGCACATATCACCCGTCCAGGTTATGCGATCGAATATGATTTTTTTGATCCACGCGAATTGACTCCCTGGCTGGAAACAAATTTTATTAAAGGTTTGTTCTTTGCAGGGCAGATCAATGGTACGACCGGGTATGAAGAAGCGGCAGCGCAAGGGTTATTGGCTGGATTGAATGCGGCCCTTCGAATTCAAGATAAAGCACCATGGTATCCACGTCGTGATGAAGCTTACCTTGGTGTACTGGTTGATGACTTGATAACGATGGGAACAACCGAACCCTATCGTATGTTTACAAGTCGCGCTGAATACCGATTGATGTTACGTGAAGATAATGCCGACCTTCGTTTGACGGAATGTGCATACGAATCAGGTTTGATCGATGAACAACGGTGGCGATTGTTTAATGAAAAACGGGATGCGATTACCCGGGAGTCAGATCGCCTGGAAAAAATATGGGTGGGTTCAAAATCACTTTCAGTCGAAGATACAGAACGCGTGCTTGGTCAATCAATGCGTAGGGATTTAAACCTGTTGCAGTTATTGAAACGACCCGAGATCACTTATACCGATATTTCAAAACTACCGAATATTTCCATTGATGGTATTGATCCAAAGGTAGCAGAACAAGTTGAGATACAGGCCAAGTACTCAGGCTATATCCAGCGTCAGGAAGAAGAGGTCGATCGCAATCGCCGTCATGAAGAAACTGTATTACCTGACGATATTGATTATCAGCAGGTGAGAGGTTTATCAACGGAAGTGATTGAGAAGTTATCTAAACATCGTCCGGTTAACCTGGGACAGGCATCTCGAATTCAAGGTATAACTCCAGCAGCAATATCTCTGTTGCGTATTCATCTAAAGAAGCAATCATTATTGCTTCAACAAAGCGCCTGATTAAAGGAACCATCTTGTGCAGGATCTGTTAAAGGCAGGCCTGAAAAGCCTGGGTCTTGAACCTGAACAACAACCATGTAATCAATATCTGGACTACATTGCGTTATTAAGCAAATGGAATCGGTCCTATAACCTGACCGCTATCAAGGATCCTGAACAGATGTTGTCGCGGCATGTGCTGGATTCCTTATCCATCTTTTCATTTATTAAAGGTAAAGATTGTCTGGATGTGGCAACGGGTCCAGGCCTGCCCGGAATGATACTGGCATTAGCACAGTCTGAAACACACTGGACCTTACTCGATTGTAATCAAAAAAAAGTGCGTTTTCTTAGGCACGTGAAAGCCGAACTCAATGTAGATAATGTTGAGATCGTTCAATTTCGGGTTGAAGATTTTAAACCGGAAAAAGTTTTCGATACGGTAATTTGTCGGGCCTTTGCACCATTAAATCGCATGCTAAAGCAGACTCAACATCTAATTACTTGTAACAATCAGCTATTAGCCATGAAGGGCAAAACAGTCGATGATGAGATTGAAGAGTTAGGCGAACATAATTTCCTTATTAACGTTAATAATTTACAGCTTTCAGATAACGATTCATCGGCAAAGTTGGTACAAATAAGGCGATCTGAATGAAATTATTAGCGTATGGCAGGTGGGTTTCAATATGATAGAGTATGCCTTCAAACTAATAATCAGATATTAAGGTAAAACTTCAGGTTAAATGACCAAAATCATTGCAATTGCAAATCAAAAAGGTGGTGTAGGAAAGACGACAACGGGCGTTAATATCGCTGCATCACTGGCTGCAACCAGGCGCAATGTCTTACTGGTCGATCTCGATCCACAGGGTAATGCCACGATGGGCAGTGGTATTGATAAGCAACAACTCGAAATATCCAGTTATGATTTGTTGATGGGTGACAATACCGCAAAAGAGATCATTGTAAAATCGCCCGAAGGACAATATGACTTAATCCCGACCAACTCGGATCTGACCGGTGCCGAGGTGGCACTACTGGATGAGATGGCCAGAGAAATCAGATTACGGAACGCACTTGAAACGGTTGAGAGCGATTACGAGTTTATCTTTATTGATTGTCCGCCTTCATTGAATATGTTGACTGTAAATGCATTGGTAGCAGCAAACTCGGTTATGATCCCGATGCAGTGTGAGTACTATGCTCTGGAAGGGCTAACTGCATTACTGGAAACGATTGAAAAGATACGTAAGTACTTAAATCCTGATCTTCAAATTGAAGGTTTGTTACGAACAATGTATGACCCTCGAAATAATCTAGCTATACAGGTTTCTGCACAATTAATGGATTATTTTGGCGAAAAAGTTTACCGCACAATTATCCCACGTAATGTCAGATTGGCAGAGGCACCCAGTCATGGTCTTGCTGCACTGGCTTATGATAAGTCTTCAAGTGGTGCTGTAGCATATCTGGCACTGGCGGGTGAGATACTGAGACGGGAAGGTCTGGCAGCATAAGGCCAGTTCAGCAAATATAACAATAACGAAAATGACAGCAAAAAAACGCGGATTGGGTAAAGGACTTGATGCCTTGTTAGGTACCCATGA
>CAYMPA010000196.1:0-4217 GCA_964392105.1 uncultured Enterobacteriaceae bacterium | reverse complement strand
TCACTGGATTGGTTTGATTTATTCTTTTCTCTTGATAAAAAAGAAGCAAAAAATCTATAAAATTATTTGGAATTACCAAAACTTTGTATATTTGTCCCTTGTCATCCCCGAAATTATATGGATTGTCAAACCACATACGGAAACACCGTCAAAAACTTCCAATGCTCTGAAACCCTTGATTTCGTAGAGAGAGAGAGTAATCATCTAACAGCATATTCCATCCCTATAAATAGACCCACACTGCTGAAAGGCAGATGTGGGTTTTTTGTTGACCAAAACTTGAAGCCATGAAAAAATTCATTCCCGTATATCTTCTAATTTCCTTAACGGCTATAGCTATTATATCATTGTCAAGTTGTGTTAAGAAGTGTGAGGATTGCCCCTCTGGCTATTATAGGGTAGTTGATGAGCCCAAAGAAGGAAATTGTTATTGCTGCCCTGATGGTACTAAATATGATGAATCCTCCGGAGATTGCTATTATGGTGGAATGATTACAGGTAATGTGGTTGTTCCCAAAATTGGTAACGACAACAATATAATATATCCCGGTATTCAAGGCGCAAAAGTTGAAATTGAAAACACCAGTTATAGCACAACGACTGTTTCTCAAGGCACATATTCAATAAGCGATATAATAGAAGGCGCATATAACGTAAAAGCATCCGACCCAAGCTATGGGTCTAAATACTCAGCGTCTCAAGCAAAACCAGTTGTTGTTCTGCCACAAGGCCTTTCAACTGTGGATAACTTGGTCATGATGCCAAATTATGCCAGTGATGAACAGATTATTCATGGCAAGGTTTATTACAATGATTTGGTAACTCCACTGGCAAATACTGAGGTAAAACTCTACATAGCTGCCTATAATACCACCACTCATGAATACCAGCCCGGAACATATCAGGCATCCACGATTACTTCCTCTGATGGCTCATATGCTTTTTACCATGCAGCTAATGAGTATTTGCTCACTTACAATGGGAACGAATTATACCGAACCGACTATCCAAGCCAGACTGTTTTGGCTCTTGAATCAATAGATGGTATTGCTGAATTCAGCTTTTATGTTCCTTAAGATGAAAAAACTAATTACCATATCATTCTGCCTGTTCGCCATAACGTGCTTTGTTTCCGCACAGGATACAATCTACAAGAAAGATGGCGCAGAAATCCAAGCAAAGGTCATCGAAATTACCGGTGAGACAGTCAAATACAAAGACTATAACCATTTGGCCGGCCCTGTTCGGAATATGCTGCTTACAGAGGTCTTTATGGTAGTGCATGAAGATGGTACCCGCGAAGTAATCCAAAAGAACCAAGCAGCATCGGAGCCATCCGATACTGCTTCATCAGCCATTAAATCAACTCCTGTAGCAACCGGCAAGGGAATTAATGTGGTTTTGGAAGATAAGCGCGAATACCCATTAGTATATGGTGAAATGCTTAGCAGAGCAATACTCATTACCGGCACTAAGCACAAACTGAAAGACAAAAAGAACAAAGTATTTCCTGCGGTGGCGAATATATTCAAAGACCGTCTCAAGAAAAAAGGAATTTCTTCAACTGCTGACGCTCAATATATATTGGAAATTGATATTGACAAGATTTACGAGCATTTACATGATAAGGTAACTTTTACGCAGGTCTCTACTCAACTTAACACTGTCGTTACACTCAAAGAATCTAATAGCGTAGTATATACTACTCAATTATCCGGTGATTATACAGGCAAAGTGAGTTTTATAAGAGACTACGTAAAACAAAATGGATATAAGGCGAATACTCCCGGCTCGGCCTTTCTTTTCGTTATTGACGACATAATAAAACAACTTCTGTCTGATTCTGAATTTCAAAAATATTACCCATCAAATTGAAACATGAACATAATAAAAAATGAAACATAACCTTTCATCAAATCGCATTTTCCTTTTCATAGTCGGGATTCTTTTTACTTGCCTCCAATTTTCGTGCTCAGTAGAAAAGCGACTACACATGCCTGGCTATCATGTCAACTGGCATCAATGGAAACACAATTCTATTAGCCAAGAGAAGGCAACCAACAATCCAAATAAAAACATATCGCACCCCCAGTCAGATTCGCCTTTCCACACGTTAACGGCATCTGCGGATAACTCCATTGTTTTACTTAACCCAAAACGAATCAAGTCCAACCCGTCTGATGAATGTGATATAATAATTCTGAGAAATGGAAATGAAATCAAAGCAAAGATTATAGAAATAGGAATCACTGAAATTAAATACAAGAAATGTGATTATGCGGATGGCCCAACATATACGGCTTTAAAGTCCGATGTATTCATGATTAAATATGCGAATGGCTCTAAAGATGTTTTTTCCGATACGGAACAAAAGGTACAACCTGAAACCAAAAAGGAGCCTGAATACAAGGTAGAGAGCAAACCGGAGTCTAAAATAGAAGAATTAAGCTATGCTGAAAGATATATGAAAGGCCAAACAGACGCAGGGCAATATCATAACGGGGGCGGTTGGTACGCGGCTGGGATTTTCTTAGGCCTTATAGGAGTTCTTATCGCAGCCTTATCCAATCCTGTACCCCACACATATAATAATGAGCTATCTAACGACATGGCATATCGAGAAGGATACAAGAAAGCGGCAAGGAAACAGAATATCTTAAATGCAGTATATGGTTGGCTGATTTTCTTGGTATTCTTTTTCATAATCATTGGTGCTGCCTACGCTTAAAAATTATTACTGGAATAATGCACAATATGCAAAAAAACCTAAAAATGACCAATAACACCTTGAAAAACGCCAATAAGCCTCAAACAGCTTCAAATAAGGCATTTGCAAGGAACCATAATTCGCTTGCAAGCAACCATAATTGGCTCGCAAGCGGCCATAATCGGCTTGCAAACAGCCGTAAAAAACAGGCAGGACTGCATACAGTGTATGCAGGGCCAGCTATGCGCGATGCAAATAATCCTATAAAATAAACAAAAAAACTTAAACCAAATACTATGGCACTGCAAGAGGAAAAACCAACCCGCAATTACAACTGCACACAGACAGAACTGTACGCAGTTTGCTTGACCGGGCTAAAAAGCTTCCGCGAAAACTTGGCGGACTTCAGCAATTTCAAAGGATATTATTCCAACGCTTGGGCGAACGACTTTGAGCAGGAAATCAAAGACGCCAAAAAGCTCAAAGGCCAGCAGCAAAGAACCGAACCCTCCGAGAGCGGGCGCATCAAGCTCGTTGAAAAAAGCGATGAATGCCTTGTCGCCTGGCAGCGGTTAAAACGCCACATCGCAGACGTGCAGGGTTGGGAAAAGCTGCAAAAGCCAAAGTTGGAAGCAGCCGGACAACTCTATTACGAAACAGCCGCCAACGAAAATTGGGAGGATTTGCAGGAACTGATGGACGATGGCGAATCCTTCATCACCGACAACCTTGCAGATTTAACCGCCAACCAGAATATGCCCCCTGCTTTTCATGGCCAGTTTAGCACCTTGAAAACCGAGTTCGACACCCTCTACAATACATTCACAGACGTAACACAGGACGCAGAGGAGGAAACATCCGAAAAAATCAATGCCAACAACGCCCTGAACGGCAAGCTGATGGGAATGTTCAAAGACGGGCAGGAAATCTACCGCAAGGACAGGGCAAAGCAAGAGCGTTTCATTTTCGATATGGTATTGGAAATAGTAAGAGGCGCAAAAGGCAAAACAAAGTCATTTACCGTTGAGCCAAGCAGCAAGCTAACAGTGGCCAGGGTAGTTGCCAACTCAGCAATCGAAAACACAGGACAGGTAACCCTATGGGTGAACAAGGGAGAGGTAGAAACCCAAACACCAAGCGCAGTGCAGCTTGACCCTGAATCCACAATAGACGTGCCTGACAACAGCAAGACAATAACAATATTCAACAATGACACAACAAGTGCAGGGACTTGCAATGTTAGGGTTACAGTTGATTAAGAAAGAAAAGCCAACCCTGTTTGGCACATTTGCAAAAAGGCCGGGCACAGTTCCGGTCTTTCTTTTTGCAAAAGAGCCAAACCGCCAGCCCTGTAAGAGAAAATTAAAAATCCCCCAGCCGCACAAAAAACTAAATAGGACGTACAAGTTTGCCGCTTGAAGCCGTAAGGGGGCTACAGTTGCCAATAAGTAGCCCGCCCCGCTCCCGGGTAATCGGGAACGAGGTAAGGCTCTCACACCACTGTACGTAC
>CAYMPA010000195.1:0-4335 GCA_964392105.1 uncultured Enterobacteriaceae bacterium | reverse complement strand
CCGGCATCTGCCGCCAGGGTAACGTCAAACGGACTGATATTTGAGTCGGGTACTAATATATAAAGGATTCGCTGAGTCATAGTTATTTCTACCTGTTTATGTTTACGAATCCATTCGTTTTTATCTATGTCCTAACACCAAGACGTCCTTTTGCAGTAATAACTATCGACTAGACAGAGTATTTCTTGATAGAAAATTGATATAAATCAGGATAATTCAGGTAATTAACGATTCTATCTAATTCGGGTGAATTATTCTGAATGTGACAATAGACCGGCATTACCGCCAATTGCCGAGGTATTGACGGTATAGGTTTGCTCGGTGGCAAAACGCAATAGGTAGTGTGGCCCACCTGCCTTAGGTCCTGTACCGGAAAGACCACAACCTCCGAACGGTTGTACACCAACAACTGCGCCAATCATATTACGATTAACATATACGTTTCCGACTTTAATTCGTCGACGAATTGCATCTGCGCGATTTTCTATTCGGCTGTGTATCCCAAGAGTAAGCCCATAACCACAAGCATTGATCTCATCAATAATCTGATCCAGATCATTTGTGTTATATCGGATGATATGTAGTACCGGCCCAAAAATTTCTTTAGTGAGTTGTTGAATATTTTCTAATTCAATAATAGCTGGCCGAACAAAATAGCCTTTTAATAAATTTTCAAAATGTTTATAGCGATAGATCAACTTGCCTGCTTGTTTATATTGTTCGATATGATTTTCTATAATTTGTTGTGCATTATTATCAATAACGGGGCCTATATCCGTTGATAGGTGTATCGGATCACCAATTGTTAATTCCTGCATATATCCGGTTAATAGTTCTATAACCCTGTCAGCAATATTTTCTTGCAGGTATAAGACTCGCAATGCTGAGCAGCGTTGGCCGGCACTATTAAAAGCGGACTGAATAACATCAAGTACTACTTGCTGTGGTAATGCGGAGCTATCGACAATCATGGCATTCTGACCACCCGTTTCTGCAATTAATGTGGCCAAGGCGGCATTACGTCGAGCCAGTGTCTGGTTAATGGTTTGTGCTGTTTCAAATGAACCAGTGAAGGCAACACCAGCTATACGAGGATCAGCCAACACATTGTTACCGATTTCCTTGCCAAATCCCGGAATAAAACAAAGTACTGCTTCGGGAATTCCAGCCTTATATAATAATCGTGTCGCAAGGTGTGCAACGAGTGATGTTTGTTCTGCAGGTTTAGCTAATACAGTATTTCCAGAAGCTAATGCCGCTGCAATTTGACCAATGTATATGGCAACCGGAAAATTCCAGGGGCTAATACACAGAAAGACGCCGCGACCATTTAATTGTAATTGATTACTCTCTCCTGTTGGCCCAGGGAGCTGCAAGGGTTTTTTAAAATACTGACGACATTGCTCAGCGTAGTAACGTAAGAAATCGATTGCTTCCCTTATTTCATTGTGACTGTCTATTATTGTTTTACCTGCTTCACGCACACATAAAGCAATAAGTTCAGAATGGTTTGATTCAAATAGATCAGCTGCGGTTTCCAATAGAACCGCGCGTTGTTTTGCGGGTGTAGAGTTCCATCCTGGCCACGCATCACAAGCAACATTAATCGCTTGCTGGCTTGAATCTGGAAGAATGAAATCAATCTTACCGATTTCAATACCATTACTTGGGTCGATCACTGTTTGCGTATCACCGACTACAGTTTTGCCATTGATTATAGGTGTAGCCAAATATTTCCTGGTGAGTGCGTTATTAATGTTTACTAATAATTTATTCACCTCAATGTTGTCGGCAAAATTTATTCCAGCAGAATTAATTCTTTTTTTACCAAATATATTTTTCGGAATCAGAATATCAGGATGACGGATGTTGTCTTTTAATTTATCGACGATAGTTACTGGATCGTTGATGATGTCTTCTATCTCGGTATCGTCATGAACTATCTGATTTACAAATGATGTGTTCGCTCCATTTTCGAGCAAGCGTCTTACTAAATAAGGTAACAGATCTTCATGTTTTCCTACGGGAGCATAAATCCTGCAAGGTATCGCAAATTTGTCATCAACTGTTACCTCTTTGTAGAGTTCTTCTCCCATACCATGTAAGCGTTGAAATTCGAAATCACGATTTGTTGCATGATGATATATATATGCAAGTGTGTGGGCATTATGGGTTGCAAACTGTGGATAGATACCAGGGCATTTATTTATCAGATAGCGGGCACAGGCCAGGTAGGAAACATCTGTATTACACTTACGGGTGAAGACCGGGTAGTCTTTCAATCCCAGTTCTTGTGCGCGTTTTATTTCAGCATCCCAATAGGCGCCTTTAACCAGGCGAACCTGTATCATCTTGCCTGATTCAGTAGAAAGTCTGTTGAGCCATTTTAATACTGACAGCGCACGCTTTTGATAAGCTTGTACTGCCAGACCCATTCCATTCCATTCAGCCAGCTTTTTATCATTATAAATATTTTCAAAGATTGTGAGTGACATGAGCAATCGATCCGATTCCTCAGCATCAATGGTCAGACAGATGCCGGCTTTTTTAGCCATACATGCCAGCTCAAGTAATCGTTCAATAATTTCTGTACAAGCGCGCCGTTGTTGAGTGTATTCATATCGGGGACATAGTGCTGAGAGCTTAACTGAAATACCAGGTTGTGTTATTAGTGATTCTGATTTGTCTATATGGTTACCTATTACTGAAATAGCGTCGGCATAGGCATGCTGATAACTATCAGCATTCTCACTTGTTAACGCAGCCTCACCCAACATATCAAATGAATATCGGAACGTTTTGTTATTTTTGCCGCGTTTAATCGCTTCGTCAATCGTCCTGCCCATGACAAATTGATAGGCGATAATATTAATCGCACTTTTAATTGCTGCGCGTAAAACCGGTTCTTCCAATCGCGAAAATAATTTTTTTATATTATGTCTATTTTTATTGAGTGCGTTTATTTCTGGTTTGATTAGTTTGCCGGTTAACATCAATGCCCAGGTTGATGCATTAACAAATAGTGAATCACTTTCATTCAAATGTTTTTCCCAATTACCTGTAGAAAGTTTGTCTGCGATGACATCATCCATCGTGCCGCTGTCAGGAATACGTAATAGCGACTCGGCCAGGCACATTAATACGACACCTTCTGGTGAAGAAAGATCGTAGTGATCTAAAAATGCATGTAGTCCGGTAGATTGTTTTTGTTGTTCCCGGACAGAATTGACCAAATATGAAGCCGTATCATGAATATCATGTTGAAGTGTTTTCGTTGTTCGGGCTTTTACGAGTAATCCGAGAACTATTTCAGACTCATCAGCGAGATAATCCTTATTTATCTCTTTACTGATCCTAGATAACAATTCATGGCCCTGAAGTTGAGCTGTCTCTGACATCATATAAGCGGTTCCTTTCATAAATATTATATCCAGCATTAATTAATGCTTATTTGAAAGGTATAGCAGATGGTGATAAAAAATGTGATATTTATTAATCTGATAATTCTTGAAGAAATATCAGGATAATGTGTGAAGTGTTAATTCTCAGTTAAGAAAAAACATATATCGAAATAACCAGGCTGAGTCGCTTATAGTTTATTCATAAGCGATTGAGTACTACATTGACAATACAACATTCGTATTGTTTCCAGACAATTTAAATTATTAATTATTGTGCCTTGCTTTCTAGTGCTGTTTGCAGTTTTGGATGTGACAGGACAAAATGTTTTAGCACGGTTTCGAGCGTTTCTACGTGTTTAACATTACCACTTGCTTTCGAGTATTCAATATCATCAATAATCATTGTTTTGATGAGTTGTTCCCCATCCGGGGTATGAACCAGGTATTCACCGTATTCGAGAGCCGTCATTTCTGGCAGATGTTCATGCTCGGCAATGGCCGAGATCTCTTCCAGTGACAAATTACAGAGTGCAAGGCAATCTTCGAAGGTCAACATAACTGTAGTCTCCATTCTGATTAGACACGAGTCTATTTATAATTATTACAAAAAGGCGAATTGAGCGTGGTCAACCGTACTATTTTATATATTTTTAAGTGTAGTCTATTTTTGTTTGCGTCGCTTTTGCGGTTTTTTCGGGGGTAGCGTAAACCAGTCCTCCCTGGTGATTTCATGAAAGTGATCAGCTTCCTCGATAATCAGCCTTGATGTGGTACTTGGAACAGCAGCGATTTCGACACGAACACCTTCAGATTTCAGGTGCCGGACCAGTTCGATATAGTCTGAATCGCCAGACATAATAATAATGGTGTCGACCTTGTCAGCGACCTGGATGGCATTGATTGAGAGAGGGATGTCTGCGCTTTTATGGCAGGG
>CAYMPA010000194.1:3317-4455 GCA_964392105.1 uncultured Enterobacteriaceae bacterium | reverse complement strand
ACAAACGCAACTTCAATTCTCATGAAATCTATGGGACAGCACTGTCTTTAGATATGAAATTTTTACTAACTAATATTTGGTAATAGAACTCATACATTCAATTACTATTTTCTGTAGTAGTACAACGTTATATCCATCACACTTTATTTTTTGAAAACGAGACATGGTTCTCACGTGTTAAATTCATTATGTGATTTAGCGCACATCAATTTTTTATATTTAATGTATAGTTTAAATAAGTCACATAACTATTTGTTAATAAATATGAAAAAATATCTATCACTTGCCAGTATTATAGTCATTTCCATCCTGTCCAGTACGGGTTGTACAACGACACCTGCAACAAATTATGTTGTTGAATCATCTGATCTAAATAACACATTATTCATTTATGAAGATGGTCGTATGGAATTTAATTCACGATTTGTTAATGATGAAGATGTTGTTATTTATCCAAACGGAAGAGGTGGTGAATATGCTGCAATTAAAGTTCGCGTTCCTATACATCCGGATTTTTATCGAGATTCAATATTAGTTATTCGTGTAGTAAATAAATTCGATGAAACAATTGGTCAACGTGAAACTATAAATTCGAATAATATTAATTGATGATATTTTGATAGTTCATAATATCAAAGTATGTTCAAGTTGATAATAATTTCGCGAATTTGTAAAAAAAACAGTTTTTTCTTGGCAGCACCTTTACATATGGACTATTCTTGAACCGATGCAATATTTTTTGCATTAGGCTGAGCTATAGCTATGAATCATTTAGATGGTGTCTAAATAGAAAAATCATTGCTGGCATTTGTTAATTTATAATTCAGTAGGGGGAGTGTTGTAATGAGTAGCGGTACAGTAAAGTGGTTTAGTGAATCCAAAGGTTATGGATTCATCGAGCCGGAAGGAGGCGGGGATGATATTTTTGTACATTATTCCTCGATTAAGAGTGAAGGTTTTAAAACATTAAATGAAGGACAATCTGTTTCATATAACGCAGAACAAGGACCGAAGGGATTGCATGCAGTTGAGGTAGAAGTTACTTCCTGAACCAGTTTATGTAATGCCCCCAATTTAAACCCCGTAATGTAAACGGGGTTTTTTTATGTACAGGATGTACTGTATGCTGCGGGCGCAT
>CAYMPA010000194.1:0-3217 GCA_964392105.1 uncultured Enterobacteriaceae bacterium | reverse complement strand
GGACGCGCAGGAGCAGCGATGTACAGGATGTACTGTATGCTGCGGGCGCATGGACGCGCAGGAGCAGCGATGTACAGGATGTACTGTATGCTGCGGGCGCATGGACCTCGGTACCTCCTTGAGGGGTGTGCGCAGGACGCCCAAAGCGACGATATCAACCTGTCAATAAATGTTTTTCGGCATTCAATATGGCGCTTTGTACGCCTTCAATGACAACAGCATCACCCATCTTAAACTGGAATGCCTTATCAAATAATTCGATTCTTTCTTTACCGCGTCTAACAGACAAAACCGAAGTGTCAGACTCTTCAATATTAATTTCTTTTATAGTTTTTCCAACGGCGTAACTATCAGGTAACAGTACGACTGTGTGTAATCTCAATGCATCCGGGACGTCCATGCCCAGGTCTTCTTCACCACGAAAATAGCCACGCAGGCGCCTATACTGGTCTTTTCTGGCCTGTTCAACAAAGGCCATAGATTTATTTATTGGAATACCTAAATGCTGAAGTACATGAATAGCGAGCATAATGCTGGCCTCAAAGCTTTCAGGGACGACATTACTCGCACCCACATCATGTAAGTTATCCATATATTGATCATCCTTGCTCCGGACAATGATAGGAATAACTTTGTTTATTAAACGGGCAGTATGAATAATATGTTCAGCAATATGTGCGTCATCAAAAGTTATGATTAATGCACTGGCACGTTCTAACTCGGCTTTTTTGAGTATTTCAGTACGTGTACTGTCACCATAAAAAACATTTTCTCCGGCTTCCCAGGCTTCCCTAATTAGGCTGTGATCCAGATCCAGTGCAACGTAGGGAATATTCATTTCCCGGAGAATATTAGCGAGGTTTTGACCTATTCGGCCGAACCCGCAAATAATTACATGCTTGGATAAGGTTTCACAGGCCGAAATGAGTTCTTTTGGTGGTGTATTTAATCCAGCTGTATAAGCACCATGAAATAAACTTTCAGTTATTCGTCTGTTATAACGAATTAATACAGGTGTGATCAGCATACTTATCAATGCCGCAGCAATAATCGGTTGTGTTTCCTGTAATGTTAACAAACCATTACTTATGGCAACCACAAGCACAGCAAGACTAAATTCACCAGCTTGACCGAGCATTAATCCTGTCCTGAATGCGACGGGTAATTCATAATCAACAAGGCGGGTTAATATCGCGATTACTGCTCCTTTGCCCACGATTAAACCTGCTGTTAAAAGCCCAATCCAGAACCATTCAACAAATATGATCGAGACATCCAGTTGTGCACCAACACTGATAAAAAATAACCCCAGTAAAACGTCTCGAAAAGGTCTTATGTCTGTTTGTATTTGATGTTTGTATTCTGTTTCGCTCAACATCAGTCCCGCCAGAAAAGCGCCTAACGCGAGTGAGAGTCCGAGTTGGTTCGTAATCCAGGCAGCAGTTAAAGAAATAAATAATGTAGCGAGTGTGAATATTTCGGCTGAACGGGTTCCCGCCACCAGATGATAAAAAGGCCTTAACAACCAGCGACCAATCTGGAGCATAATGAAAACCGCAAACAATCCTTTACCTAAGGCAATCAGGATTGGCATGGTTAATGACTGATCATTACCCATAGCCAGGATCGGGATAATGACCAGTAGAGGTACAACCGCCAGATCCTGGAATAATAGTATCGCTATGGCTAACTGTCCGTGGCGTGCCTGCATTTCCAGTTGATCGGTTAATTGTTTGGCAACAATGGCAGTTGAAGATAGCGCCAGTGCACCACCGACGATCAACGCACCTTGCCAATCAATACCTGTTAACCAGACAATAACACCGCCTGATATTGTAGAAATAATGACTTGAGCACTACCAAGACCAAATACAGTGGTTTTCATGGCAATCAGTCGTGATAAGGAGAATTCAAGACCTACCATGAACAGCAGAAACACCACACCAATCTCTGCCAGGGTCTTGATATTACTGCTTTCAGGGAACCAGCCTAGTGAATAAGGCCCTATCAGGGTGCCAACAAACAAATAGCCCAAAATCGCTGGGAGTTTAATTCGTTTTAAAATCCATACGACGAGTAATGATAATGCCAGTAATGTCAGGCCATCGTTAAGAGCACTGTGATCCATAAAGAATAATATTTTAGATTGTTCTTATTATTATCAAGTCTAATTGAAATTACTGAAAGAAGT
This sequence comes from uncultured Enterobacteriaceae bacterium, assembly GCA_964392105.1. Lineage (GTDB taxonomy): Bacteria > Pseudomonadota > Gammaproteobacteria > Eutrophobiales > Eutrophobiaceae > UBA7359. The sequence continues at coordinate 1,026 of CAYMPA010000194.1, read as the reverse complement.
CGAATAAAGCATGAATAGTCTGTGATCGAAATAAATTTCAAAGATATACTTAATGCAACTAAATAATCTTATATAAGGAGTATGACCCAGTTATGGCAATGTGGGAACAGGTCTTATTAGGGATTGCAGCATTTGTAATCCTGTTTTTCTTTTGGCCAGGTGCAAAAAAAGCAATGGAGCAAAGCCGACAGGCAGAAAATCCGGATTGGAAAGGTGCGTTAATCCCAATTGGCGTGGTTGTATTATTTGTTATTGTCCTTATTGTACTTGCCAGTGCCTGATTTTAATAATCATTAAATCAATTGACTGAACAAATTAATCAAATTTTGGGATTCTGGTTTGGTACTGAGACAGATGATTCAAAAATTATAGGCAAACAATCAGAACTTTGGTGGGGAAAGGACGCTTATACTGATGATAATATCAAAAAGCAATTTGAAGTTATTTACAAGTCAGCGCTTAATAATGAACTTGATGATTGGTTACAAAATATAAAAGGTCAACTGGCGTTAATCATTTTATTAGATCAATTTTCACGCGTAATACACCGTAATACCTCCGATGCATTCGCCCATGACAATAAAGCTCTAGCTATATCATTAGAAGGTATTAATAATAATACTGATCAGGAATTGCGACCTATCGAACGCGTTTTTTATTACATGCCCTTGGAACATTCCGAGGACATCGGAACTCAAATACAGTGTGTCGGGCTTTTTCAGCAGCTACTGGATGATGTCCCTGATATCATGAAAAAAGAATTTCATAATTATCTGCAATTCGCCGAAAAACACAGAGCAATTATTGAACGTTTTAATCGTTTTCCGCATCGAAACAATGTATTAAATCGTAGTTCCAGTGTTGAAGAGATGGAATTTTTGAATCAGCCAGGATCTTCATTTTAACGTATTCATTGGTACGGAAAATGATAAACTAATCATCGCTACACGGCGGTTTTATTGAGGAAGAGAAATGAGTCTATTAAAGAAAATGATATTCATCCTGTTAAGCACAGGATTATTATAT
>CAYMPA010000193.1:0-4476 GCA_964392105.1 uncultured Enterobacteriaceae bacterium | reverse complement strand
TGGAACCGAACTTTTGGTGGGACAGCAAGTGAAAATGGCCGATCCGTTCAGCAAACGAGTGATGGCGGATATATATTGCTGGGTAGAACAGCAAGTTTTGGTGAGGGTAGCTATGACATGTATCTTGTCAAAGTTGATAAAGTCGGCACTGAACAGTGGAACCGAACTTTTGGTGGGACAGCAAGTGAAAATGGCCGATCCGTTCAGCAAACGAGCGATGGAGGTTATTTATTGCTGGGTACAACAGCAAGTTTTGGTGCAGGTTCCTTTGACATATATCTAATCAAAGTTATGGATTATTTAACAGGCTATCCGATAATTGATGTAGTTACCATGGATAATGTGGATGAATTTTCTGATTCGTTGAATTTCCAGATTTCAATCAATAATCCCTATGGTTTTAATATTGAAATTGACTATGAATATAGGGTGTCAGATGCTCCTTGGCGTGAAGCAACGGTTTCAGGAGACAGCTCGATTCCTGGCGGTTATTTAAACCTAAATGTTTTATGGAATTCATACACCGATTTACCAGGCCTCGATTCCGACAGTTTAAAATTCAAGGTCAGTATAACAGATACTAATCAGTCAATAATTTCTAAAGTGGTGGGTCCTTTCCACCTAGATAACAACAGGGTACCAAGTATTGATATAATTGCTCCAACTGGTGAACAGAAAGGAGATATCGAAATTAACTTTACACTTAAAGATCTGGAGAATGATACGTGTAATTTATTTTGCTATTATGCTGTTGACGGTTCATATGACTGGTACAAAGCCACTGTGTTTCCAACGTCTATCTCGGCTAATAATAGCGATAGCAGTATTGTGTGGAATTCAACCCTTGATTTACCCGACGTTGTAGGTTTCTATCCATTTAAGATCACACCATCTGATAATGATATTGGAAAAGCGGATACAGTTATGATTTTTATCGATCAAGTCGATGCACCCGGAGTGGCTCTATTAGATTCGTTAGTTGGTGAGCAATCCGGAGATATTATTTTTAATTATAAAATAACAGATCAAAATACTGATTTAGTAGGACTTGATTGTAAATATCAGATCTTGCCGGACACAACCCGTTATTCAGCATCAATAAGTGGAAAAATTACCAATCTTGATTCAACAGAATATTCCGGAATGCTGGTTTGGAATAGTCTTACTGATTTACCGAGTCTCGATTTGTCCGAGGTAGTTTTCACGGTAACTCCTTATGATAATTATAGGGGTTTGAGAGAAGTTAGCGAGATTTTTCACTTGGATAATAATTTTGTTCCCAGTGTCCAAATCAATGAATTTACCGAAATTCAAACAGACAGCATCAATATCACATTTGTTCTATCTGATGCAGAATCGGATATGATTTCAATTCACGTGGAATTCAAACTACCAGACTCAACCTCCTGGAATGAGGCAACGGTATTTGGTGCAGAAAGTGGTTTTAATAAGAACTCATACAATAGTTTCATTAGCTGGGAGTCATACCGGGATATCCCCGACTATTATGGGATTGTAGATATGCGAATAACTCCAAGTGACTTAGATGAAGGTGTTGCGGACACAGTTTCAATTTTCGTTGACAATGTTATTACGACCATTTCACTAGGTGACTATATTGATGAACAATCTGATAGTGTAAATATTAATTACGATATAAATAATTCTGCCAAAATACCAGTCAATCTTAACGTTGAATATTCTGTTGATTCAGGTTCGAGCTGGGCGATTGCAGCAATCATTGGTGATACAACTGATATTGATTCAACTTCCTATTCAGGGACGATAATCTGGGATTCTTTTAATGATTTGCCTAATTTTGAAAGTAACACTGTAAGACTGAAAGTGACTCCTTATGAAAATAAATCTGGAATTCCGATTGAAACGTATGATTTTCACTTGGATAATAATTTGCCACCGTCAGTAAATATTACTATCGCTGATGATACATCAAATGTTTTTGTAAATATTCAGATTCTGGCAGAAGATCCGGAAAATGATGATCTGATACTAGATCTGGTTTATCGTACCAGTCCCAATGTTGCTTGGCAGCGAACTTCAATAGATGATCAATTGAAAAGCATATATTGGGCCGTTGGCTATGATCGAACATTCTCCTGGAATACCATCGATGATTTTGGTTTTGCATTTTACGACTCGCTGCAATTGGCTTATGAAATTATGGATGCAGACAAGGGTGAATCGGATACAATAACATATTTTAGTGTACACAATTTAATAGGCGATTATGACGGGAATTTTGACGTCAATAATGATGATTTCGCTGAATTTTCCATTAAATGGAATGAGCACAATGATCAATTGTTGTATGAAACAGGACCAGCAGTGGGTGATCTACCTGAACTGGTACCAATTCCTGATGGTGTATTTGATTTTGAAGATTTAATGGTTTTTGCTCAAATGTGGAACTGGTCGCTAACCAATAATGGAATATTATTTAAAAATAATTTGGCTAAAGTAATTGAAAAAAATCATTCGGTTCAATTAGTCCAGCGAATACCTGAAAATCTGTGGTATTCCGATCGGCGAATATTGATTGATATTATACCTGCTATCAATTTGAGTCCTTCATTAATGCTTGTTGAAGGTTTATTCACTTTGGGTGATAATGCAAAATATTATCAGGATTTACGTTCAGGTGCCTGTCTGGAAGAGGTTTTTGAGTTTTCTCCAAGTTTGATTGGACTAAATGAAGATTCCACAAAAGTCTTGTTCGCTTTGGCCGGACTCAATAGGTCAGAAGGAGATTTTAATTATAACCAACCTCTGCTTACTTTTGAAATGTCAAATGAAATCGATGAAAATGAACTCTTGATATTGGAATATCAATTACGTGATTTAAACGGTGAAGTAATCGAAACATCCAGTCTTGAAACAAGGATTGACAACCTTTTACCAGATAAATTTTCTGTTCATAATAATTTTCCAAATCCATTTAATGCAATTACGCAAATTCGCTACGAAATACCACGGCCTTCCAGGGTGAATCTGGTAGTCTATGACTTATTAGGCCGGGAGGTAACTACACTGATAAATGATAGACTAGAACCCGGATATCATGAAACGAGATGGAATGGCCGAAATGACTTTGGTCAAATTGTGTCATCCGGAATTTACTTTTATGTTTTTCAAACAGATAGTTATCTTAAATCGGGCAAGATGATTCTATTGAAATGAGTGCCAAACTCGGCTGCTCTATTCCTATCAGGTGTTGAAAGAAGGCGTTCCGGTAATAAAGACTTCCCATCGGCTTGTATGCCTTCGGCCTACCCGTCGGTAGGTAATCCTGTCGCTCCGACATAATAAATGAAGCCTTTTTCATGTCGAAAAAGGCTTTTATTTTCTTCTATGCTATCGAGTCATATAATGATTATAGATCCATCTATGGATAGACCAGAGATCGGCGCAATTAATAATATTGCCATCCGTTCAGAATTACCCATTTCTATTCATTTTCCCGCTCTTTTCGGATGCGATAGCATCCAAAATAATAATGGACATATTGCCGGAATCATAATAATGGGCAGTTTAGCTTCTGTTCATGATGAATATGAATGGCAAAATTTTCTTCAACGTTTTATTCTTGAAGCAATTGATAACTTAACTCCTATTTTAGGTTTGTGTTATGGGCATCAATTATTAGCGCATATCTATGGTGGAAAAGTAGAACCATTATGGAATGGTGAAAAAAGAAGGGGAGCACGCAACGTGCATTTATCTGCAAATCGTTTATGGCGTGATGAACAATCAGGCATGTTAGCTTATTCACATCTAGAAGGAGTAGTTGAATGTCCAAATGATTTTGAAGTGATTGCCACAAGTGAGATGGTTCAAATAGACGGAATTGCATCAAGAACTAAACCAATATGGGGTTTTCAACCACACATTGAAGCAACACAAAGTTTTTTAAAAAAACGGGAAGTGACTGAACATTTTGACTATAATTTTGGATATGATATTTTGGACTCATTTTTAAATTTTTGTTCAGGTAAATAAACACTTACCCAAATTTTACACCGATCTTTATTTGATGAAACTTTATTTTTACACCTCCTTAACCCCATCCTCGTATGAGAAGGAGACTCTTAACTTGTCCGCTACATTACTCGCATTGGTAGGGGTGGTGGAAAAAAGAGGTTCTTCAAATTTATCATAAATAGTGAAATATGGATTATCTAAATTCACTTACCCGGAATAATTCATTACAAACGAAATAATCAGGTTATCTATATTCAGGTGCATCATTAGATAAATCAGACAGAAATTCATTTTGTTATGAACCTTTTCCAAGACCCGACATTTATCCCAATCACTATTATATTTTTAGTGTTAATATTAGTTGCGTTACGGCAAAAACTGGATAATTACATTATTCTACTATCCACTGTTTATGTCGTGTACGCTGTATATACAGCATTTACTATTGAAGAAACTCGGTTGCCTAAAACAATGCCT
>CAYMPA010000192.1:0-4495 GCA_964392105.1 uncultured Enterobacteriaceae bacterium | reverse complement strand
TAATAGTGTGCTCGGAACAAAATCCGTTGAGTCACGAACTGTGTTCGGACCCATTAGTGGTATATAAAGGTATGAACCCTTATCAACGCCCCATACTGCAAGAGTTTGACCAAAATCTTCTTCGTGTGCGGGCATGCCAATTGGTGTTGAAATGTCAAACAGACCAGCAATACCGAAAGTTGAATTATACATAAAGCGGAGCATATCAGTCAGACCCTGATCAAACTTACCTTGTAAGAAGTCATTCAAGATAACGTTCAGATAGGTCAGGTTATCGAAGAAATTGGTAACACCGGTTCTGACAGCGACAGGTGTTATTTCTACATATGTCTCAGCAACGGGTTTAAGGAGATGTTTATCCAGCGTTTCATTTATATTAAAAAAAACACGGTTCGTTGGTTCGATTGGATCATTATCTCCAATTCCATCTGAAGTTTGGGTTGTGGCACAGCCTGTTGCAATTAACAATATTCCAATAAAAATCAGATGTTTTGAAAATCTGGAAAAACGGCGTCCAATCATTTTTGTTCTCTCATTCTGTCTAAATGTTGTTTTATTCTTCGGCAAATATTGACATACCTTAACCTGCGAGACAATTTTTTAATATTGTTCGTGGTAATTATTTTGCCTGTAAGTCACTGATTTTTACTTCCAAACGCTTAACTAGGTTATCAAACCCCTGGTCCTTAATTACAGACGAATATTCAGCCCGTTTCAGGGCAAGATCGTTAACACCATCAGCTATGACACTGATAATTCTCCATTGTTCGTTATCATTTTGAACAATGTAATTGAGAGAGACAGGATCCTCATTCGTTTGTACTAATTCAGTTTTTACCATAAACCTGTTTTTTTTCATTGGTTCAATAGACAGGTTTTTGAATGATTCCCCATTAAACGAATCAAAACGATTGACATAGGTTGATATCGTCAAGCGATTAAACAAGTCAATAAAATCAATTTTTGTATTCTCATCAAGTGGTTTCCAGTACCTACTTAATACAACCTTTGCAATTAACGGTGTATCAAAATTTTCAGTGATGACTGTTTCCATAAGCACGTAACGTTCCTGAAAGCTTGTTGAGTCAACGCTTTCCATAATACTGATTAATGTTTCATGCAATAGATTTACAGGTGCCTGAATAGCCTGTTCCTGTTCGATTTCAGCCCATAGTGGGGCTGCAAGAAAGATTATATAAATCCCAAACAAGACCTTGAACAAGTACTGAAATTTGTGATGTTTTGATGTCATTGATTTAAACCATTGTTTTTAATAATTTCAGATAATATAAAACTATGATGGTATTTTATTATAAATGTTGCAATTAATTGTAATGACGATCTTTCCAACTTGCACCTTTACCAAAATAGTAACGATATGCAGAATTCCATGTCATGACCAGATATAGAATACCTGCCAATGGTAACGAAAGTGCATATACAGGGTTCATTGAATAGTATCGTAAGGTTGGAAAATAACATACTACTTGCAGAAAAAGAGTAATCAGTCCTGCAATAAAAATAATTGAATGGGTTTGTAGCAGCGCTGCAATTGGTAGTCCAAAAGCAGCAATCATTAAAAATGTGCAAAGTAAAAGTAATAAAGGGGAATAGGCCAGCTGAGTATATGCAGTTCTGGTAACCATTTGCCATATGGTTGAAAGTGTATCGTAACTACGAATGCTGATAGCTGAATGAGTTAAACCTGTCCAGATTTTATGCCCTTTTTGCTTAACTTTTTTTGCCAGTGAGCAATCATCAATTAATGCATCCTTAATGCAGCTAAAACCTCCCAGCTCATCAAGGACATTTGTTTCCAGCAGAATACAACCGCCGGCAGCTGCAGCTATTTTCGAACCAGGCATATTTGAAAGATGGAATGGATAAAGTAATTTAAAAAAGAAAATAAAGGCAGGCATTAATAATTTTTCCCATACTGACAGCATCTTTAGATGGGCCATTAATGAGAGCATTTTTATATCATTTTCCTGGGCCATTTGTATCAGAGTTGGAATTAGCCCGGGATTTAAAACAATATCTGCATCCAGCAAGATAAGATAGCGTGTTCCAATATGTTGTCGTCCTTGTTCCAATGCCCATAGTTTACCACTCCAGGCTTCGGGTAAATCAGCTCCAGAAACGATTAATAAATGGTCTAGATTGACTGATTTGGCTAATTCAGTTGTATCATCCGTAGACTGATCATCTACCAGGACAACTTTTAAACCATCTCCTTGTTCTTTAAGTGCGGAAAGTGTATCTGTTATGGTTAATGCTTCGTTTCTGGCTGGAATAAGTACTGTGACATCAGATAAGTCCCGGTTTTGAGTTGATTGGCTATCAAGAGATTCCCGGGTGCTCCATGGACGCCAGGGCAATAAAAGTATGGCTATCCATATTGGCAATCCTGGCATGGCTGCCAGGAGTAAGAGTTCAATCAAGCGACTTGCTTGTTACTACTGCAGCTACTGGTCGCACTGTTTTCTGCAACCAGTTTCGGTTTGGTCATCTCGTCATCCTCATAAAGTACAGGTAGCTCAGGGGCCATTTCACCTTCGATTTTGGGCCCCTTCAGGAATACACCTAATGCTTTTAATGGATGATTAACCGTGTCATTTACAGCGGTAGCTTCGTAACCACAGTGAACCATACAGTTAGCACACTTGGGATTATGTCCGGTACCGTAATTCTGCCATTCGGTTTCTTCCATCAAGGCAGAGAATGTCGGGGCGTAGCCTTCACCAACTAACAGGTAACAGGGTTTTTGCCAGCCAAACACATTACGCGTTGGATTACCCCAGGGCGTACATTCATAAGTTTGATTGCCAGCAAGAAAATCGAGATATAGTGATGACTGGTTAAAACGCCATTTTTTACCCATACCCAGCTTGAATATATCGCGGAAGAGCTGCTTGCTTTCACGCTTTTTTAGAAATACATTCTGTTTAGGCGCTCTTTCGTAACTGTATCCGGGAGAGATAGTGACGCCCTCAACGCCTAAATCCATTGCCATATCCATAAATTCTGCCACTTCATCAGCAGTTTCACCCTGGAACAGGGTACAATTGAGCGTGACACGGAAGCCTTTTTCGCGGGCAATCTTGATTACCTTGATACAATTATCGAAGACACCCTTCAAACAGACTGAGGCATCATGGCGTTCTTTGTTTCCATCCAGATGTATTGAGAAGGTCAGGTAGGGAGATGGGGTGTATTCATTCTCATTTAATTGCTTTTTCAGCTTCAGTGCATTAGTACACAGGTAGACAAATTTTTTGCGTTGGATATAACCATCAACAATCTGCTTCATTTCCTTATGGATAAGTGGTTCGCCGCCCGCGATAGAAACAACAGGTGCACCGCACTCATCTATGGCTTTCATGCACTCATCATAGCTGAGACGTTTATCCAAAATCTCTTTGGGGTAATCGATCTTGCCACAGCCGGTACAGGCCAGATTGCAGCGAAACAGTGGTTCCAGCATTAAAACCAGTGGATATTTACTTACCCCACCAAGCTTTTTGCCGAGGATATATTTACCAACCCTGTATTGTTGAATTAGAGGGACACCCATTTAAAAAAGACTCCGTAATATTGATTTATTTATCGGCATTTGACGCTACTTTTTAGTAATAAGCCACTAAAACCAGTCAAGATAAGTGAAGCTAAGGCGAATGTACAGTACAGGTTCAGTTCTGATTTTGTAAAATTTAAATTGATGCCTGGATCTTGATGATGTGTTGATCTTCTTGCATGCCTGTTGGCCACTATTCATAATGGCATTATTTTTCAGCCCATAAGTTAATGAATAACGAAATTAACACGCCCCTATTAGACCAAATTGACTGTCCAGCAGACCTCAGAAGGCTGCCCGAATCGCAATTAGAACAGGTCGTCAACGAACTCAGATTATTCCTGTTACACTCTGTAAGCAAGAGTGGTGGCCATTTTGCGGCGAGTCTTGGTGCCACCGAATTAACCGTTGCCTTACATTATTTATATAATACACCCGAAGATCGACTGGTCTGGGATGTGGGTCATCAGGCATATATCCACAAAATCCTGACCGGAAGAAAAGACCGTCTGCATAGTATTCGTCAATGGGAGGGATTAGCACCATTCCCGAGACGAGATGAGAGTGAATACGACACCTTTGGTGTTGGTCACTCCAGTACATCAATTAGTGCGTCATTAGGTATGGCGATAGCAGCGGCCCGGACAGGTTCTGATCGAAAATGTGTCGCGATCATTGGCGATGGTGGCCTGACTGCTGGCATGGCATTTGAAGCCTTGAATCATGCTGGTGATCTACATAGTAATTTATTAGTTATCCTGAATGATAACAATATGTCGATTTCGCCAAATGTAGGCGCACTTTCAAGCCGATTTGCACAATTATTATCCGGAAAGATTTATTCCAGCGTACGTAAGGGCAGCAAAAAAGTTTTATCAAATATTCCTAATGCACTAGAACTTGCAAAACGTGCAGAAGAAC
>CAYMPA010000191.1:1406-4587 GCA_964392105.1 uncultured Enterobacteriaceae bacterium | reverse complement strand
CTTTATTTGAGATATTAGCCACGCTATTACATGAATATCCAAATATTCACAGACATTATCTTGTTAATCTTGCTGAAACAGTCGCTAATTAGCTCTAAATCATGTAAACACATACGTATATTGGACTACTATTTTCGGAATAATTTTCCATTTGCAACTGTTTACTGGTAAACGGCAAGATTATGCCCCCAAAAAATACACCAAGGGCGGTAAGGCGGCGCTGACCAACGATGGTTACGTCACGGTGAAGGCGACGATGGTCATGGCCGATGTGATGAAGATGGAAAACGTCCTGTGATTGCACCCTTTTTGGGCAAAACATTTTGCCAAAATATTTCGGCCTTTCTGAAAACCTCTGTAACCACCTAATTCTAAAAGAAAAAAGTGGTAGGCACGATTGGACTCGAACCAACGACCCCTACCATGTCAAGGTAGTGCTCTAACCAGCTGAGCTACGCGCCTTCGTTTTACTACGTGCTTACTTCAATTTCGAATCATACTAACCGTGGTCACTAAACTCGGTTATCCCTACCTCGTTAAGTGACACGGCCTCGGACTCCTGTCCTCAGCGTTCGTCAAGCTGCGTTTGTCCACAGGACAAACGGTCTTGCTTCACCTAAAAGCGGCATAGCATACAAAATTGAAGTACCAAAATACAATAAAAAATACTTAACTAATCAGAGATAGTATTTTGGATAGCTTTTAAGTCCGCTTGAACCATTTCACTGACCAATTCCTCAAAAGAAACTGAATATTGCCAGCCAAGGTCTTTTTTTGCCTTTGATGGATCGCCCAATAGCGTGTCAACCTCAGTAGGCCGATGATAACGAGGATCAATTTCTATCAAAATATCACCAGATTCCTTATCGAACCCTTTTTCATTGATCCCTTCACCTTGCCACTCAATTGAACGTCCAACTTCCTTAAAGGCTAATTCTACAAATTCACGAACAGAATGATTTTCTCCTGTTGCAAGTACATAATCACCGGGTAAATCTTGTTGCAAGATTAACCACATACCCTCTACAAAATCTTTAGCATGCCCCCAGTCACGTTTTGCTTCCATGTTCCCCAAATACGTTTGCTTATTTAATACGTAACTCATTTAAGTTTCCGTTTGAATATTAACCATTAACATGGTTTAAAATATTTTCAACTTACCTTAGTATCATCAAAACCTAAATATTGGTCCTGGATCGATTTAATTTGATCTCTGACACGTGCCGCTTCTTCAAATTCCAGATCACGTGCATGCTGATACATTTGCTCTTCAAGTTTTTTGATTTTCTTCATCAAGAACTCTGGAGACATTGATTGATATTCGGTCTTCTCTTCAGCTACTTTTTGATAAGTTTTGCTGATCGAATGTTTATCCGTATAAGCACCTTCCATAATATCTGTAATTGCTTTTGTAATACCTTTAGGTGTTATTCCATGTTCCTTATTAAACTCCAGTTGTTTCTTTCTGCGTCTCTCAGTTTCGTCGATTGCATACTGCATTGAACCCGTTATCCGTTCGCCGTATAAAATTACCTTGCCGTTTATATTTCTGGCTGCACGTCCCATTGTCTGAATTAATGTTATTCCTGACCGTAAAAAACCTTCCTTGTCTGCATCGAGAATGGCAACTAAAGATACTTCCGGCATATCCAGACCTTCTCGTAACAGATTAATACCAACCAGGACATCGAACTCACCTTTTCTAAGGTCACGAATAATTTCGACACGCTCAATGGTATCAATATCTGAATGTAGATAACGGACTCTAACACCATGTTCAGAGAGATAATCTGTCAAGTCTTCAGACATTCGTTTGGTTAATGTCGTTACCAATACCCGTTCACCTGATTGAACACGTAAGTTAATCTCTGACAACAAATCATCAACTTGTGTGGTAACAGGCCTGACTTCAACTTCCGGATCAATCAATCCTGTAGGCCTGACAACTTGTTCTATTATTTTTCCTGAAAGATCTTTTTCATAAGGACCCGGTGTCGCTGATGTAAAAATAGTTTGGGGTGAAAGCTTTTCAAATTCGTCGAACCGTAAGGGTCGATTATCCAACGCAGATGGCAATCTGAATCCATATTCAACCAGATTTTCCTTACGAGAACGATCACCACGATACATACCTCCTAATTGCGGAACAGTGACATGACTTTCATCTACAATCACCAAGGCATCTTCTGGCAAGTAATCAAGTAAGGTAGGTGGTGGTTCCCCGGCTGCACGTCCAGAAAGATAGCGGGAATAATTTTCAATGCCTGAGCAATATCCAATCTCATTTATCATCTCGATATCAAACCGCGTTCGTTGTTCCAGTCGTTGTGCTTCAACTAATTTATTTAAGGATTCGAGTTGTTGCAAACGTTCTTTTAATTCGACTTTGATTGACTCTACAGCATCAAGGAGAACCTGACGTTGTGTGACATAATGCGTCTTGGGGTGAATTGTTACACGCGGGAGATTACGCAGTGCTTCTCCTGTCAAAGGATCAAATTGACTGAGTGATTCAATTTCATCATCGAATAATTCGACACGTATCGCCTCCCGTTCAGACTCAGCAGGAAAAATATCAATTACATCGCCTCGAGAACGGAATGTCCCCCGATGAAGTTCTACTTCATTTCGCGTGTATTGTAATTCAGTAAGCCTTCTTAATAATGTTCTTTGATCGACCATGTCACCACGGTCCAGGTGCAATATCATCTTTAAATAACTGGATGGGTCGCCCAGGCCATAAATTGCTGAAACAGTCGCGACAATTATTGTATCTCTACGTTCGAGTATCGCCTTTGTTGCAGACAGGCGCATTTGCTCAATATGCTCATTAATAGAGGCATCTTTTTCGATGTAGGTATCCGTTGTCGGGACATAGGCCTCTGGTTGATAGTAGTCGTAATATGAAACAAAATATTCCACGGCATTATTTGGGAAAAACTCACGCATCTCGCCATAAAGCTGTGCTGCCAGTGTTTTGTTTGGAGCCAATATCATCGCAGGTCTTTGATGCTCTTGTATAATATTGGCAATCGTAAAGGTCTTACCTGACCCCGTAACACCTAACAAAGTTTGGTAAGCCAAACCATCATTCAATCCCTCGCTCAAGCTCTTAATAGCGAGTGGCTGATCGCCTGCTGGTGAATAGTCTGAAATAAGTGAAAATTCTTTCATTTTAGTT
>CAYMPA010000191.1:0-1306 GCA_964392105.1 uncultured Enterobacteriaceae bacterium | reverse complement strand
AGTAAAGCAGTATACTGAACACAACAGAAAAGATTAATAGAGGCATATTAATTGGACATTTTGCTATCGCAACGCGCACAAAGTATTAAACCATCACCAACTCTCGCAGTATCGGCACGCGCTGCTGAACTTCGAGCTGAAGGTAAAGATATTATTGGACTCGGTACTGGTGAGCCCGATTTTGACACACCTGATCATATAAAAGCAGCCGCTATAGAAGCATTGAATAATGGCGAAACCAAATACACTGCTGTTGATGGTACACCCGCATTAAAAAAGGCGATTATCGATAAATTCCTTCGCGAAAATAATCTCGAATACAATAAAGACCAGATTCTTGTTTCCTGTGGCGCAAAACATAGTCTTTATAACCTGTTTCAGGCGACGCTCAATCCTGGCGATGAGATTATCATCCCTGCGCCTTATTGGGTTTCCTATCCCGATATGGCAAAGCTTGCTGGAGCTGAACCTGTCATTTTAAAAACAACGATTAATGAGCACTACAAAATTAGTCCTGAAAAACTACGCGGTGCGATTTCTGACAAGACACGAATGGTTGTTTTTAACAGCCCATCTAATCCTACGGGTGTCAGTTATACTGAAGATGAATTAGCTTCCTTGGGTGAAGTCCTGCTTGAACATCCCGAAATCTTGATCGTCACTGATGATATCTATGAACATATCCTTTGGGGTCAAGAAAAGTTCGTTAACATCGTTAATGCATGTACAGGATTATATGACCGTACTGTGGTTGTTAATGGTGTCTCAAAAGCCTACTCCATGACAGGTTGGCGTATCGGTTATGTTGGTGGTCCTGAAGCAATCATAAAGGGAATGAAAAAGATCCAATCGCAAAGTACTACTAATCCCAGCTCAATAGCACAAGCCGGTGCTGTCGCCGCACTGGATGGGGACCAGACTTACATCAAAGAAAGCACTGGTATTTTTAAGAAAAGACATGATTTTGTACTAAGTTCTTTAGAAGAAATTGATGGGGTCAACTGTATTGCCTCCGAAGGAACGTTTTACAGTTTCCCGGATATGAATGGTGTAATAGAAAAACTGGAAGGGATTACTAATGATATTGAACTGGCTGAATTTTTCCTGGAAAAAGCAGAAGTTGCCATGGTGCCCGGCTCGGCATTTGGCGCGCCTGGATGTATGCGAATTTCATTCGCAACCAGTATGGAAAATCTTGAAAAGAGTATGGAAAGGATTAAAACAGCGTTGAAAAATTAAATGGGAGGAGTGGTTGACCGGGAAACCCGGCATAAGTAGTATAGCCAGCCTTTCAGGTTCGAGGTTC
>CAYMPA010000190.1:0-4588 GCA_964392105.1 uncultured Enterobacteriaceae bacterium | reverse complement strand
TATTGCTGTTATCGGGACTTAATCTAAAATTATAATTAATTACCTTTTAAAATTAATATTGACACATATATTTCTCAAATCTGCGTTGACTGGGTCAGTTGCCTGAGTATAATCCAATTTGGCTAAGAAATTGGTTTGTTAATGTTTCCATTAAGACGTCCTGCTGTTTTCTCGTCACTTAATCCGTAAGCAATAACTGTGTTTCTCGGCGCAAACGCCTTTGTTTGGTACTTTTAATTTTTAATAGGAAATAGATATGTCTGAATTAGTAACCGGTAAGGTTAAATTTTTTAACGATTCAAAAGGTTTTGGTTTTATTGAACAAGAACAAGGTCCTGATGTTTTTGTACATTTTAGTGCAATTAATGGTTCTGGTTTCAAAACACTCGCTGAAGGTCAACAGGTCCAATTCAGCGTTTCTCAAGGCCAAAAAGGTCCTCAAGCCGAGAACGTTACGCCTTTATAAGTACGTATGTATTTGGCTGTGATATTGTGTGATATCACAGCATGACCTCTGAGATGTAGTTATTGTTCTTTCTCGTGTTTGTAACATGGGAATGAGAGGCCGTTTTATGGACAATCATATTGTTGACATACATTATTATATATATCCAGAACAAGTAACAACCAGCTCAATCACACAATTAATCTCCACTCACCTGTACCAACCTTTACATAATTACCTGATAAATTCTCCAAGTATCGACCTATTATTGAGGGTCTTTTAGCAATAGAACCGGACGATCGATTTCAGTCAGCTAGCTATCTAATGATAGAAAGTTTTTCTTCCAGTACTCTGAGGTGTTTTCTTAGTTCAAATATATAGCTGAATAAAACTCCAATTGCTGCACCAAAACAGAATCCGGTAAATGAATCAAAAAGAGCACCAATGTATCCACCAATTATGCCAAAGATAAATTTCATATCTGATATTCAACCTCAGTATCCTGGAGTATTGATGATAACCCAAGATACGGGAATGACGATAATTATCAGCTAATAATTGTGCACTGGTAATCAATTATGCCGTTATAATACTGTCTCTAAATAAACAAATTCATTTAGGAGTTTATAAATAGTGGAATTTTTAGCTGAATACGGGATGTTTCTAGCCAAGCTGAGCACTGTCTCTATAATGTTAATAGTCATTACAGGTGCAATTATTTTTATTGTTATACGCATTAAAGGTGATGGTGAACACCTGAATATAAAAAACATTAATGATAAATATGAAACCATGAGTTTCATGTTAAATTCACAGGTGTTAAGCAAAAAGAATTTCAAAAAATATTTAAAAAAACATAAACAAGACCAGAAAGAAAAAGAGAAAAAATCAACAGACGAAAGGAAAAAGATTTTCGTTCTGGATTTTAAAGGTGACATTAAAGCCAGCACTGTCTCATCATTAAGAGAAGAAATAACAGCTATTTTGACAATTGCCGATAAAAAAGATGAAGTCGTCGTTATATTGGAAAGTGCTGGTGGGACTGTTCATGGTTACGGACTGGGTGCATCACAACTAAAACGTATCCGGGATAAAGGAATTGAACTTACGGTTGCCGTTGATAAAGTCGCAGCAAGTGGCGGATATATGATGGCATGTGTTGCAGAAAAAATTATTGCTGCGCCTTTTGCTATTATCGGTTCAATAGGTGTACTGGCTCAAATCCCGAATTTTCATCGCCTGTTAAAGAAAATGGATATCGATTTTGAACAAATAGCTGCCGGGGACTATAAAAGGACCTTAACCTTATTTGGTGAAAATACAGATAAAGACAGGGAAAAACTTAAAGAGGAACTCGAAGACACGCATCATCTGTTCAAGGAATTTGTCGAAGATAACCGGGGGCAAGTCGATATTGATAAAATTGCAACAGGTGAACATTGGTATGGTAAACGTGCAATTGATCTTAATCTTGTTGATGAATTAATTACCAGTGATGATTATCTGTCCAGTGCAGCAAAAGATGCAGATATATATGAAGTTAAGTACGAGCGTAAGAAACCTGTTACAGAAAAACTTATTTCTATGGGTGCCAATCTAATTGATCATATCGATGGGCGATAAAGGGATATTATTCAAGAATCGTTCTTAATTCATCCGCAATAATTTTAACCCCTTGCTCGACCACATGCTCATCCATTGAATAAGTAATGCGTATGCATTGATGTTTATGCTCCCAGTCTTCCTCTAAACCTGGAAAGAAATGTGAACCGGGTATAACAAGCACGCCTTTTGCTTTCAGGCGTTCATACAGTTCATTTGCCGTTATCGGTAATCCCGGTAACCAAAGCCATAAAAATATTGCGCCTTCTGGTTTATGAATATAGTAATCAAGACCGTCAAGTTCTCTATGTATAATCTCAACAGCATGTGTTACCTTATCCTGATAATAAGGTTTTATCTGAAGTTGTGACAAACGCAGTATTTCCCCACTACTTA
The DNA here is from genome assembly GCA_964392105.1 of uncultured Enterobacteriaceae bacterium. Lineage (GTDB taxonomy): Bacteria > Pseudomonadota > Gammaproteobacteria > Eutrophobiales > Eutrophobiaceae > UBA7359. The sequence continues at coordinate 2,145 of CAYMPA010000190.1, read as the reverse complement.
TTAAATCCTTTGCAATCATGGAACCAAAGTTAGCCGTGGCTAAATTAATTACCGCATTCATATTTCGAATCAAATCAATTACCGGTTTATCTGCTATTACAATGCCTGTACGTGTACCAGGTAATCCTGCCTTGGAAAGACTCATGCAATAAATTATGTTTTTATTCCAAATCGGATTTGTCTCGGTAAAAATTATATTTGGGAAGGGTTTCCCGTAAGCATTATCAATGATTAATGGAATATCACGTGATTCCGCCAATGATATAAGTTTGGATACTTCTTTATCTGATAATACATTACCCGTAGGATTCGTTGGCCTTGACACACACATAGCCGCAGTATTTTCCCTGATAATCAAATCATCAAAATCAATATGATATTTAAAAAAATGATTATCCATCTTTTCGATTAAAGGACGATATGAATAAAACAGGTCATCAGTTAATCCTACATCTGTGTAGCCAATATACTCTGGCGTAATGGGCAATAATATTTGATTATGATTGCCCTTTTCATCTTCACCGCCCAACATATTAAATAAAAAGAAAAATGCAGACTGGCTACCGATTGTTAAGACAACGTTTTCAGATTTAATACCCCATTGAAATTGGTCATTCATCATGTCAACAATGGCATTTATGAACTGTTGATTACCTTGTGGTAATTCGTAATTACCAATGGTATGGGAAAATAAAACCGGATTATCAATCAGTCGATGAAGTGAATCTCGAAAGTGTTGTTGTACACCTGGGATGTGGCTCGGGTTACCACCACCTAACATTAATACATCAGTATTTCCTGCCATAGCATTACCCAGATCATCCATAAGCTGAACAATGCCGGATTGACTATTGAAGCGTGATGCAAACTTTGAAAATTTCATTTGACGCTAAATAAATTAAATTATACAGACTTTACACAGTCTGATATAAAAGTAACATCATTTGCGTCGTCTGGATTTATACGTTGCCAATTTTTTACCTATGAGAACCAGACGAATTACACGTTCAGCAGCATTAGCCAAGTGTGCACGTGAATGTCCAATGGCCTCTTCTAATGACATATCACGTGCACAAGCACTTTCTAAACCATCAATACCATGCCCAAACACACCATTAGCATCATCAGTAATACCACCGCCTATCGCAATAGTTGGGACACGGTGTTTATGTGCAGCCTTGGCAACACCTGAAGGTGTTTTACCAAACGCAGTTTGAAAATCGACACGTCCTTCACCTGTAATTACCAGATCAGCACCTTTGATATGTTTACTGATATTGGTCGCCTCCAGCACAATATCAATCCCGCTTTTCATTCTGGCATTGGTAAATGCAACCAAACCAGCTCCTAAACCTCCAGCTGCACCAGCACCTTTCAGATTGACTACATCTTTTTTCAGATCGATTTTAATAAGCTTGCCCAGATGTTTAAGATTTGCATCTAGTATTTTAACCATTGCAGGAGTCGCACCTTTTTGTGGGCCGAAGACATTTGATGCCCCTGTCTTACCACATAAGGGGTTATTAACATCGCTCGCCACAATGATCTTTGTTTTCCTTACTAATGGATTTATACCTTTTATATCGATACTGGCGATCTTAACAAGCATACCCCCTGCACCAAGTTCGGTAATTTCTTTACCTCTTATATTCAAGAAACGAATACCTAAAGCTTGTGCCATCCCGACACCACCATCATTGGTAGCTGATCCGCCTATTCCAATGATGATCTTTTTTGCACCACGTTTAGCAGCATCTAGCATTAACTCGCCAGTACCATACGTTGTTGTTTTGAATGGATTCTTTTGTTTACCACTAACAAGAGGCAAACCCGATGCCTCGGCCATTTCAATTACCGCTGTTTCACCATCGGCTAACATACCATAACGCGCTGACACGGAATTACCTGCAGGACCAGTCACATGTTTACGAATAAATTTACCACCCGTGGCATCAACCAGTGATTGGACGGTACCTTCACCACCATCTGCCATTGGGACCTTAATACAGTTCGCTTTGGGTAAGACACGTTTAACACCTTTTTCCAGTGCAGCTGCAACTTGTAATGAGGTTAAGTTCCCCTTAAAGGAATCCGGTGCAAGAATAATTTTCATCAAAGCGTCCTCCCTGTGACGATATGCTTGGC
>CAYMPA010000189.1:0-4666 GCA_964392105.1 uncultured Enterobacteriaceae bacterium | reverse complement strand
GCCTCCAGTTCGGCATCGGTCACCGCCATAGACGGGGAGAGAAAACCCATCCATAGAATTAAGAAAAAAAAGTAACGATGTGCAAGTTTAAATTTCATTACACCCATTAGCGATCCCTTAGCTGATTCTTAGTATTCTTAACTACTAGTATAGCGATTTAAGGAAGTAATTGGTTTTCGACTCAAGTCTGCTAGTCATCAGGCCGCTACGACATGTATCAATATCAGCATTATAAAATTAACCCGATCGAAACAAGGCCGTTATGAGTATTGAATACCAACACGCTTTGAACGATTCCTGCAACGCTTTAATGATCATAATGAAGTCATTACAAAGCAAAATGGGGTAATCTACTTTTCTGATGCAAAAGACAAAGACAAAGGCAAAGGAGCAATAGACGTCATTGCGACTCAAGCCTGGTTAAACGCCGAACAGGAAGAACGACAAAACACAATAAGCGAGATCTTTAAACTCTGGAGCGATGTTGTTCCTATCGGCAGAGTCGAGTCTGGATGCCTACACGGATGTAGGTAGTAGAGTGATGCAGGATCAATTACCGAGCGGAGACCGAGTTCGATGTCGGTTATTGTGTTTGATGAACAAGGCGAACAACATATGGTTATGTTGAGGTAGATCAATGATGCCACCGAGGATAAGTATAATGTACTTAAAGACGAGGAGAGATTATGACACGTGCCTATAATTTCTGTGCCGGACCCGCGGCCATCCCGGAACCCGTACTGCTGCAAGCGAATAAGGAATTACTCAACTGGGGAGAGATCGGCGCCTCGATCATGGAAATGAGCCATCGCAGTGAGGCCTTCCTGCAGATCGCCGCAGAAGCCGAGCAGGATCTGCGCGACCTGATGCACATCCCCGACAACTACCATGTCCTGTTCCTGCAAGGCGGTGCCAGCTCCCAGTTCGCCGTCATCCCCATGAATCTGCTACGCGGTAAGAAAAAGGCCGACTATGTTCGCACCGGGATCTGGTCGCACAAGGCCGTGGACCAGGCAAAATCTTTTTGCGAAGTTAATCTGGTCGCAGACACCATGGACAAGGGTTACAACTATATCCCTGATGTTGATTCCTGGAACCTCGACCAGGAGGCGGCCTATTTTCATTACACACCGAATGAAACCATCGGCGGGGTGGAATTCAACTTCATCCCGGATACCGGTGATGTCCCCATAGTGGCAGACATGTCCTCCAATATCCTGTCACGACCTATAGATGTTTCAAAGTTCGGATTGATCTATGCCGGTGCCCAGAAAAACATCGGGCCTTCCGGTATCACCGTTGTCATCGTACGTGATGATTTGCTCGGTGATGCCATGCCGGTCACACCAGTACCATTCAACTATGATATCCAGGCAGAAGACGCCTCACTCTATAACACCCCACCCACCTTTGCCTGGTACCTGACCGGACTTGTATTCAAATGGTTAAAAGAGCAGGGCGGCCCGGAGGCCATGGCTGTGATCAATGAACGTAAGGCGAAGAAACTCTATGCTGCCATCGATGTCACCGATTTCTACCAGAACGATGTCAAATCCGATTGTCGTTCCTGGATGAATATTCCATTTCAATTACAAAATAAAAGTATGGACCTGAACTTTATAATAGAAGCGGCGGACAATGGACTGTTGAACCTGAACGGTTGGCGTACCGTGGGCGGCATGCGTGCCAGCATCTATAACGCCGTTCCCGAAGAAGCAGTAGATGCTCTAGTAGAATTCATGTGTGAATTCGAGAAAAAATACGGATGATCTACATGGATGTAGGAAATACTGGCAATGCATGGACACTCACAAGGATGTGAGTGGTAGAGTCGAGTCGGGAACAAAGACCGAGCAATTGGCAGCGTGAAGGAATTTGAGGAGAGGCATAAGTAATAGGCATATTTGGATACATTAGTATTTTAATAAGGATAAATGGCGGATTAGTAGGGACCCTCTTGATTCGCTTGAGAAAAACAGCCGCAAAACGAGAAAAAAAACCGCAATATTGATGTAAATGAGAGAAATAGCCGATAACTGAGATATAAACAAATAAATGCGGAAACAATTCTCAAGATATAATATAATACGGCTGTTTTTCTATTTTTGCGGCCAATTTTCGGGGAAACTATGGTACTTAATGCGCTGGGTTACAGCTACCTAATCGAACAACACCAATTAGCAGCAAGGCCACTGCAAGTAAGTGCTCACATAGATACCAAAGTCAAAGGCAGGCAAATACAACATTCCGGAGTTCAAGATATATTGGTCTTTGAGCCCAAATACCAACCGGAGAATACTCTAGTTGGGCATCTACAGTTTACGTTGCGATACGAAGGCATCAATCTGGAAGTCCTTTCTTTATTATTTCAGCAAATCGGTATGGATGAATTAAATGCCTGGTTGGCTGAAAGTCCTGCTTCAAGCTATGCGCGCCGAGCCGGTTTCTTATATGAATGGCTGACCGGTAAAGAGTTAAAAGTGAATGTCCCAGCCAAGGAACGCTATGTGGATCTGGTGGATAATGTATTGCAGTTTGGGTTAAAAGCAGGAGAGAAAAACACCCGTTTCCGTGTGAATAATAACCTGCCGGGGAATCGAGATTTCTGTCCACTGGTGCGGCGGACAGCATATCTGGAAGAAATGGTCTCTAAAGATTTACGTGAGAAAATCCACGCAACACTAGCAAAATATGATAAAGATCTCTTGCGCCGCGCAGCAGGCTATCTCTATCTAAAAGAAACACAGTCATCATTTGAAGTAGAAAGGGAAAAACCATCACTGGATCGCGCACAACGTTTTGCGGATTTATTACGCCAGTCCGATACGCAAATTCCATTGACCGAAGATCGTCTGGTGGAATTACAACAGGCTGTGATGGATCCCCGCTTTCATGAATTTACCTGGCGAAACCAACAGAATTGGGTAGGTGAAGATCATGGATATCACAAACAAATCGATTTTGTTCCGGCACGCGCTGAAGATGTTCCGGCATTAATGTCCGGATTATTGTCTTTAGCAGCATCGTCGAGAAGTTGGTATACCACGGAAGAAAATAGAAAAAATAAATCCCAAATCGATCCAGTAGTCTTGGCTACCATCATTGCATTTGGATTTGTGTTTATTCATCCTTTTATGGACGGTAATGGTCGTATCCATCGTTATCTTATTCATGAAGTGTTAACTAATGCCAGTTTTACTCCTGGAGGCATTATACTTCCGGTTTCCGCAGTCATACTCACCAATCTGGGGGATTACGTTTCAGTACTGGAAGACTTTTCAAAACCCTTACGGGCAAGGACAAATTACAACCCGGATACTCCGGATATTCCGGCAACAGGCAATGATGTGGTTTATTTCCGTTACTTTGATGCCACGCATCAGGCTGAATTTTTATACCAAGCACTGGTGAGAACGGTGGAAGAAGATTTAGAAAAAGAAATAAACTACTTATTAGGATTTGACCGTGCTAAGAAATCATTAAATAGTATGTTGGATTGGCCAGGTCATACCTTGGATATCTTCATAAATGTGGTTAATCAAAATAATGGCACCCTTTCAAAAACCAAACGCGATAGCCATTTTGACTGGATGACAGATGAAGAAATCAAAAAAGCAGAGCAAGCAATTGTTGAGGCTTTTAGTCTTGAATGAATATATAAACATGATCGAAAAACACAAATCTGATCTGAATAAACAACTCTGGAATATCGCTGATGCCTTGCGCGGTAATATGAGTGCGGATGAATTTCATGACTACATCCTGGGGTTTATCTTTTTTTACAAATACATGTCTGAGAAAATGTTGCAATATGCTAACGAGATTCTAAGTGAAGATGGTATTCGTTATGAAGATATAAAGGAGAAATCGAAGCATAATAAAGAATATCTGAAAGCGATTAAAACAAAGCCGGTAAGGACATTGTAAATGAAATTCTGGGTGGGGATAATTGACGATGATTTGTTTGTACACCTGTCAAGGTTAAAACCAGACGAGGTCAATTTCTGGCAACCCGGAACCACACCACCACGACACATGGATCCCGGCACCTTATTTCTATTCAAGTTACATGCGCCGAATAATTTTATAGTAGGGGGTGGTTATTTTGTCCGGTTTACAGTGCTTCCTTGTTTTCTCGCGTGGGAGGCATTCGGTGAGAAAAATGGCGTTACATCACTAAAGGAATTAACACAACGAATGACTCATTATCGAAACAACCGGCAAAACAGTGGCAGTGAAATAGGTTGTAACATTCTCATAGAGCCGTTTTTCTTATCCGAAGAAGACTGGATACCAATACCGGAAAACTGGAGCCCGAATATACAAAGGGGACTAACCTACGATACTGAAGATAAATACGGTACGGAATTGTTAGAGGCTGTTCAGGCAACTATCGCGCGAAACGCAATCTCAAATACAGGAGCTGAAGAGAATGATACTAAACGGTATGGAAACGAGTATTTAAGTCAAGCAAGACTTGGCCAGGGATCTTTCCGTATTCTGGTGACGGATGCCTATCATCGCAGTTGTGCCGTGACAAATGAAAAAACACTACCTGCACTCGAAGCCGCGCATATCAAGTCATATAGCAAAAACGGCCCCCATCGCACAAATAACGGATTACTGTTACGCGCCGATATTCATCGTCTGTTTGATGATGGTTACG
>CAYMPA010000188.1:0-4668 GCA_964392105.1 uncultured Enterobacteriaceae bacterium | reverse complement strand
TGGGGCCATCTGATTGGCCCAACATCTATAGTTCTTACATTTCCATTATTATTTCCAGCCTCTATTTTTTGAATATATATTTCAGCATACTTTCCGGCGGGAACTGTGTAGACTGTCGCCCCCGCAGCATTTGAGCTATCGAAAAATAAAAATCCAGTTACCAGTTCTTGTGCTGTTGCCATTTTTTACCTCGGTCTATGATGAATCATAATCATTAAATCTTCTGCGTCTGGCATTGCTTGATCAATTTTACAATTAATAACATCACCTTTGTCGAAAAGAGTTTTTGAAAATGTCGGAGACGTAAAACCGACCCCGATTTCTTCATCTGTATCTGTTAATGCATTATAAACTAAATAATTAAAATCGCCGCCCGTGTTTGAAAGTTCTGGTTTAACTGAAAAAATAGATCCTCCATTAACTCCAGGTGCCGAAAAATATTCCATATCGATTATGGTTGATGAGCTTGAGCCGCCACGTCTTTGAAAAACAGTTAGACCTACAATTTCCATATCGAACAAACATGGAAAAACACCATCCGCGCCAACTGTATCAACAAATAAACGTGAAAGACCATTATAATTAAACGCGTGAATTTGATGCTGTCTCCGATTGATAAAATTTATGGCCTGTCCAATTCTTTGCAACACTGCCTCGGCAACTGAGCTCCTAAAAGAAACTTCTTCTAGTTCAATATCTGTTTTTGCTTCAGGTAAATTCGACATATTAATTCCTAAATTAAGGTGTAAGGCGCGCCATTGTCACTGCTAAATCCAATCAATTCTATTCCGTCACCATTTGCCGGAGTGAATCCCATATCTTCACATGTGATTGTTTGGCCTATTACACTTGTTATTTTAACCTGACCTGAGTCATTTGAGAAATCAGCATTATGAACTCGAATAACTCCATCGACAAAAAACTTTAATTCCTCGCCAACAGGTACATCGAACGATGTTGAACTGTTTCCAACGTCTACTAAAACGGTCGGATTAATTGAAGCGAAAACAGTTTTTAAAGTATCGCTAGATTCATCATAGGTTGCGACATCAACGATAAAATCTTTACTTGGTGCAATTGATAGCGGTGTATCTAATAATAACGCATTTGGAATTGTTGGATGAATAACAAAATTAGAAACTTCCTCGAACGACCAGTCAATCGAATGAATTGTTAATGGTTGATCTTGAAAATCTCGCCATTTTTCTATCTCGTCAACTCCGTCAATGGTTGAATATGATTGTTTCAATATAATAATTGTATCGGTGGACCCTGTGCTTATGTTAGAACTTGGAGAAATAACAGCGAACCTGGTATCAAGGCCGAAACTAGTGTCTAATAAGTCGATTCGAATATCTAAAGTATTTATATTCAATTTTTTCTGAACCACTTCCATTAATCTTGGTTTAAATTTCCTAGTTCCTGTTTTATTATCTGATACCTGTAAAAATTCAGATCCAAAAATTAAAACGTCACCCACTTCTATATTGAAGCCAACACTTGGCATGATTTGAACATTCGGAATAAAGTCTGCAGCGAATTGATAACGACTTAATAAGTTTCTAGCGACTCGATCCAACAGGTTTGAGGTCTCAGGATTCGATCTAAGGCCATCGGAAACAATAGGCAATGTTTTTGTGCCTGTTTTTATTCTAGTGGTTGAATCTGTCGATAACCTGACCTTGTTATCGAGATAACGATCTTCTAGTGAATCCAATTCATACTTAAAAATAATATTATTATAGAACCATTTATTTACAGTTCTTTTAATTTGTAATGATCTTGGGTTTTTTACGTTTGTTTCATCGAGAGTTTTAACTTCTTCGACTGCCAAAGGTGGCGATGTTACACCAACTCCTGATCTACCTTTTCGTGGCAAAGAATATAAACCAGCAGGCGCGTATAATTGAGATTCAATTAAATTTTTGCCTTCGTAGGTATCTTTAATTTTCACATCATAAGTCGGAAATCCTGAGCCGTGGAGAGTTTCAACAAATTCATGACCGGCGACATCGACCTGTTTAGTTTGCATTCCGAGACCAGCACCGGCCGGTAAAACATTATATTTTGACTTCAATGTTGCGGTTGCGGTTGATGTTAGTTCGCTAGGTCTGCCCGATGCGGCTATTCTAATATATGATCCTAGCGAGTTGGTTCCAAATCCTGTTATCGGCTCATCGACAAAATCATCTAATGATCCAGACACTGTTAATAAATCACCAACAACTAAGCCTAGTCTTTGCTCAATATTTGTTTCGTTGAAAAAATATGCTCCGTCAATAATGTCAACACCTGTCAAATAGTTAACGCTTCCGATAGGTGTATCTGATTCAATCGGGGTATTTGCATCATCTGACAACATCACCTTTAATGCTGTTTGAATCGGCTTACCTGATAATAAATAATATGAAGTGGTTTCATTTTGGTCATCGTGAGTTGTTGCGATGGTGTTTTCTTGGCCTCGAGTACAGCCGGTCAATGTGTTTGTTGAAATTCCTGTATATTCAATTATTTCATCATCGACCCTGATAAATGCTCTAACATCTGTTGATGGTAAAATTAAAGTGCTTGCATCTTCAAGTGTGATACTTGTGACACTGGCATCGATTGCACCACTGAGCTTTGAGATTGATTGAACAAATATTTCACGTCTTTTTAATTGATCAGGATGACCGACAGTAACAACAACCGATGATGCTCCAAAATCTGCTTGGTCAATAACACCTGAAAATATTTCGATGTAATCTTCTGGAAATGATCCCTCTTGAAAACCCATATAGACAATGGCTTCGGCTGCAATAATGTCATCGATTAAATAACCAGGTTGAAACAGTTTTGTGACTTGATTATCTTTGTCAATCAATTCTATATTTACATTACTGATTGAACTTGAGCCGCCTTTGTCTTGTAATAATTGTTGTGAAATGTTTTTTGATGTTCTTTGTAAGCTCATCCAAGGTTTGGAGTTTTCGTCAGGCAGTACACCGCCTATAGTCCACGATCCGTCAATTACTAAATCAGTATCGCCGATTCTAATTAATTTTGATGTTTCAACTTGTCCGAATATCGCATCGAGGCCATTAACTTTTAAAACAATATTTGGCTTGATGCCAATTTGATCAACTAAAATTTTTGCTTTGGCTGATAACGTGTAACTCATTTTCTATAAACCCTTAATTTAAACCCCATGTGTTTTAGTTTTAATCTCTGGGTCTTGTCTGAAAAATCATAGAAATCGGTTTGCCACTTTTTGCATTTTCCGAAAAAAGAGCGACGAGCGCAATAATCATAATAAAAACCAGTACGATTTTCATCAATTCGCAATGTTCTGTTTTCTAGTGTCGGAATTAAAGGCTTTGCAAATAGTGCGCAACTCGAAGTCAATATGATCAAGGCGAGCCATGTCAGGGCGATCTTGATTATTTTCTTCATAATATTCCTTTTCGAGTTTAATAACTTTGTCGATATATTTTCTCGACTCTTTGGACGCCCAAATTGAGAGCCCAGATTTAAGAGCCATGATTAATGCCTCAGTCACTATTCTGTCAGAGTGACTTTGTCTTTTGTCACAAATCTAAGAATAATATTAACAAATGTTAAAACTTGCATTACTACTGACGGACTTACTTTGTCTGCGACTGCTGGAAAAAAAGACGCAACTGCAACAATTGCATTGACCCATAAAGTTTTTGATTGCCATGGTTTTTTTTCTTCTGGTACTGGTACTAAGCTCATATAAAATCCTTTTTGTTACAATCCCCAATATAGGAATTTAGAAAATTTTGCGTTAGGTCTTACTTGCATGTGAATATGATCGCCTTGATTTTCATAATTATGATAAACGGCAGCTCTTGGCTCAAGATCACTTGCTGATATTGCAGCAATTTCTCTATAGTCATTATTCATCATAAAAACAAATCTGTGAATATGAGTGTCTGTCCAGCCCTTAACGGATAAATCAAAAGCGCGAAATTCCTCATGGCTTTTTGTCTTGGCCATAACGCCAGTGCGATCACTCATGATTGATGTAAACTGGCACGGCAAATTATATTCCTGACAGTAAAGAATGGCTGCTGTATATAAAATTAAAAGTGCTGGTTGCATGTTTTGAATATCCTCTAAAACAACATCGTTTTTAATTTCAAAAAGTGTATGATTATATTCACTCATAAATTTTCCTAATTATCAATGCATTCAGACGGTTTATTGTTGTTCATTGCACAAAGTATAGTTTTAATTTGATTAACTTTTGTTTTTACTTTTGCAAAATCAGCTTTGTCGACTTTTTTATCTAACGATGCTCCAAATGATAAAATTTCTTCATCATGTTCGTGTAATTTTTTTGATATTTCTGACTTGGTTTGAGAAAAAGCATAAACATCAAAACTAGCTTTTCCTATCGATAAAACCATAGCCGTAAAAACAACTGGCAAAGCCTTATTCCAAAGGTCTTTTAATGTTAAATCTTTTTTTTCGTTTTTCATTACTGAACTCCGTGGCAGATAATTCTTTTTCCGACGCTTTGAGCGTTTCCCGTCCCGTCATGCTTCATGCAATCTATACTTATTGACGTGGATGCGGATGCTGATACAGCACAAAACCATCCTGACCCTGCGTCACTCGAAACGGTACAATTAGGTGTTGCCGAAAATCTTCCAGCATTAATTG
>CAYMPA010000187.1:0-4678 GCA_964392105.1 uncultured Enterobacteriaceae bacterium | reverse complement strand
CCTCAAGGGGGTAAGCTTCCGCTCCTCGACTCTGTCTCCTGATTCGTTCTACCTCGAGAATATGTTCCAGACATTCTCTACCACCTACATCCGTGTAGGCGTCCTGCATCCATGCAGTCGTGCGCGTGACAAAAAGGTATACTAAGATACTTGCTCTTATGTACAAGGATGTACTGTATGCCGGTTTCGCCTATAGCGCCTACTGTTGGTGCAGGAGCAAAAAACCGGCCACGGTAAAATTACTATTTTAAATAATATTTATAATACTATTTGATTTAATTTTTATGTCTTTTCCGGATTATCCTGATAATTCATGCTACGCATTAATCAAAAACAGGCGTATGCATTATCTCGAAGGAGGTAATGATAATCCTGAAACAGTAGTGATGTTGCACGGTAATCCAAGCTGGTCGTTTTATTATCGTTACCTTTTTTCTGATCTCAGCGATAAATATCATTGCATCGTGCCTGATCATATTGGTATGGGCTTATCTGATAAACCGTGTAATGGTGAATATGAATTTACCTTGAAACAGCGAGTTGATGATCTTGACACATTATTAGCCAGTTTGAATGTTGATAATAATCTGACGCTGATTGTTCATGACTGGGGCGGCATGATCGGAATGGCATATGCAACACGATATCCCGGTAAAATTAAACGGTTGGTGATCTCAAATACGGCTGGTTTTCATATTCCAAAAGGCAAACAAATTCCCTGGCAATTGAAACTGAGTCGTACACCATTGATTGGTGCTTTGTTGATTCAGGGGTTAAATCTGTTTTGTCGTGGTGGCATCGTGCAATGTGTAACGCATAAACCAATGAGTAATGATGTAAAGAAAGCCTATCTTTCACCTTATGATAGTTGGTCTCATCGGCTTTCAGTATTACGTTTTGTCGAGGATATCCCGCTTGATAAAAATCATCCCTCCTATGAAATAGTTGACCAGGTTGATACACAATTACAGCAATTTTCAAACTTACCCGTGTTAATCTGTTGGGGATTAAATGATTTTGTTTTTGATAAAAACTACCTGGACGAATGGAAGAAACGGATGCCAAATGCTGAATTCCATGAATTCGATGCAGGACATTATCTACTCGAAGATGCCGGTGATGAAGTTATCCCGATTATTAAAACATTCCTTGAAATGAACCCAATAACACGAACATTATGATTACGGCGAATATTGCATCTCATTTGCCAGCCATAGCAGAAAAGCAACCCCAGACTTATGCGGTGGTTACACAACCTAAACAAAAACACACTGAGCCTTCTTATGAAAATGCCTATACCTATAAACAACTCGATGAAGAAAGTAATATCATCGCAAGTGGACTAAAAGCTTATGGTATATCTAAAGGAACCCGCACTGTTTTAATGGTTAAACCGGGACTGGATTTCTTTGCCCTGGTATTTGCCCTGTTTAAACTCGAATCGATACTGATTGCTGTAGATCCAGGAATGGGGGTAAAAAATCTGGGTAAGTGTTTGGCGGAAGCAGAAGCTGAAGCATTTATCGGGATCAGTACTGCCCATATTGCACGTTTATTATCAGGTTGGGCGAAAAATTCCATTAATAAAACAATACTCGTTGGTAAAAATCCTTTATTAGCCTGTTTTCTTACCGATCTTGACAAGATCAAATCGAAAGGGGAAAACAGTTTTAAAAATGCCAATACTAAAGCAGAAGATGTGGCGGCTATCTTGTTTACCAGTGGTAGTACCGGTGTACCAAAAGGTGTGGTGTATACGCACGCTAATTTCACAGCACAAATCGATGCCTTAAAACAACTTTATAATATCCAAGCCGGTGAAATTGACCTTGCAACTTTCCCGCTATTTGCTTTATTTTCTCCGGCGTTGGGGATGACATCAATCATTCCGGAAATGGATTTTACAAAACCGGGTAGTGTTGATCCGGAGCGGATCATTGATGCAGTTACACAATATAAATGTACCAATATGTTTGGTTCACCAGCCTTGCTTAATCGTGTTGGCAAGTGGGGCGAAGTCAAAGATATCAAGTTACCATCATTGAGACGTGTTTTATCTGCGGGTGCGCCAGTAGCTCCTTCAGTGCTACAACGATATAAAAGACTACTGAATGATAATGTGCAAATCTTTACTCCCTATGGTGCAACAGAATCATTACCAGTCAGTTCGATAGGCAGTAATGAAGTTATCAATGAAACAGCTAAACTAACAGCAGAAGGTAAAGGTGTCTGTGTCGGAAAACCTGTCTCTGGATTAAATATCAAGATAATCAAGATTGACGATCGTATTATTTCATCATGGAATGATCATCTCGAATTACCCGTAAATGAAATTGGAGAAATATGTGTTAAAGGCCCACAAGTAACACGGTCATACTTTAATCGTAATAAAGAGACCGGGTTGTCGAAAATACGAACTGATGATGGCTTTTATCATCGCATGGGTGATACGGGCTATTTTGATGAACTGGGTCGTCTATGGTTTTGTGGTCGTAAAAGTCAGCGTGTTATCACAGATACCGAAACCTTATTCACAATTTGTTGTGAAGGGATATTTAATTCGCATCCATTTATTTTTCGAACAGCCCTGGTTGGCATCACAAACAACAAAAATACAATACCGGTTATATGTGTAGAGGTTGAATCAGAACATAAACGGTTTAATAAGAAAGAACTTAAAGCTGAGTTATTGGCGTTAGCATCTAACTTTGGTATTACAAAGAGTATTAAACACGTTCTGTTTCATACTGGATTCCCGGTGGACATTCGCCACAATGCAAAGATAGGAAGAGAGCAGTTAACAAAGTGGGCGGCTGACAGAATATTATGAAATCTTTGGTTACAGGCGGTGGTGGATTTCTTGGTAGTGCTATTGTCAAAGCATTGCTGAATAGAGGTGACACCGTAAAAACCATTCAACGTAGCGATTGTCCTTTCTTAAAAGAATGGGGCGCTGAAACCATACAGGGTGATTTGACCCGGCCAGATGATATCAATGCCGCTGTAATCGGATGCGATGTCATTTTTCATGTTGCTGCAAAGGCAGGCATATGGGGTAACTATGATGATTACTATCAAGCCAATGTTGTCGCCACGAAAAATGTAATCGACGCGTGTAAAAAAAATAATATTCGCTACCTTGTGTATACCAGCACACCGAGTGTTGTCTTTGATGGTAATGATGAAGCAGGTATTAATGAGTCAGCTCCCTACTTAAATGAATATTTTAATGCCTATCAGGAAACCAAGACAGAAGCAGAACAATTGGTTTTGAATACAAATAATTCTGATCTTAAAACGGTAGCGTTACGCCCTCATTTAATCTGGGGTCCAGGTGATCCACACCTTGCTCCACGCATTATAAATCGCGCAAAGGCAGGTCGTTTAAAATTAGTGGGCAATAAAAATAATAAAGTAGATTCCTGTTATATAGAAAATGCAGCTCAGGCACATTTGTTAGCAGCAGATTGCCTTCAATCAAATAACGTGTGTGCAGGAAAGGCTTATTTCATTAGTAATGATGAACCAATAACAATGCCTGATTTAATCAACAAAATATTGGCTGCTGCAAAATTGCCTCCGGTTAATAAGCAAGTACCTGAAAATGTTGCCTATATAGTTGGTTACGTTTTAGAAAAGTTATATACATTCCTGAATATTAAAAGAGAACCAGTAATGACACGATTTGTTGCAAAACAGCTATCTACTTCACATTGGTTTGACCTGACAGCGGCAAAACGGGATTTAGGATATCAACCACTTGTCAGTATCGATGAAGGTATGAAACGCCTCGAAGAATCACTTGCATCTGAATTATGCAAATGATCGGCATTAACGATATATTAAAATTAAAGTCTGAGCTATCGGATGAACAAGTGCATGTGTTCCTGTTTCAGCTCAATTTATTCAATTGCAAAGATCTACTCCCATATTTATCAGAAGACGAACACATACGGGCTGGTAAATTAAAGGTTGAGCAAAAAAGGAACCAGTTTGTCATAACAAGGGGACTTCTAAGATTGTTGTTATCTAACTGTCTGGGAAAAGGACCAGGGGGAATAACGTTTTTCTATGAACAGCATTGTAAACCCTATATAAATGATAAATACAATAATAAATCTATCGAATTTAATGTTTCACATTCGGGTGACTACGTGCTTATCGCAATTATATTAGAAAACAAAGTCGGTATTGATATTGAGGAAATTAATTTTGAAATAGATTATCAGTCTTTATCCAATCGTTTTTTCAGTGATAAAGAAAAAAATGAATTAATAAGCCTGGATAAAGATGATCAATTAGATGCCTTTTATCGTGCATGGGCAAGAAAAGAATCATTTATTAAGGCAATAGGGAAGGGTGTTGCATTTGGTCTTGATCGTTTTTCTGTTTCACTGGAAGGAAATAATAATACAGAAATGGAAGTTGTAACTCCTGAATCTATAAATGATAAATGGTTTTGTTACGATATAAGCAATTTAGATAATTATAAAATAGCATTAACTGTTAATAAAAAAGGAGTTGAAATTATAACAAAGGAGTTAACTGACTAAGAATTTAGGAAAGGGGGTATTGGGTCTGGGGAATAGGGGATAGGGAATAGAACAAATAAAACATAAACTGATATGTAATACCTCAGACTTAACCAAACATTCTAAAGGATCTGGTTTTGATATAA
>CAYMPA010000186.1:0-4693 GCA_964392105.1 uncultured Enterobacteriaceae bacterium | reverse complement strand
TGCCGTGATAACAATTGGCCCCCACTGTTCCCACTTGCCTTCCTTTTTGATGCCAACCACGCACAAAGTTTGTGTATGGCTTTTTCCGTCAGTCCAGCGCTTTCGTGTTCGGACAGGGACAAGCGTTAACGATCTGGTGCAATATGCAGCGTATTCTCCATCGTTGCCCATTTGAGTTACCAATTCTACCTTAGGGCCAGCACCAAACGCATTGACAGCTGCTTCGTGAATATCATCGTTCCCAAACCAGCCGCCATAATATGAGGCATTGTTAAGTTCTGCTAATTCACGCTTTCCATTTTTCCAATAGAAAAAACCGTGTATAAACGGCAATTGCACCCCATCGGTTACGGCATTGGGATTTACTTCGTTTGCGCCTTCCGGCAATGAAATCGTAGTCATTGTATCTCCTTGTTATTTTTTGAATATTCTTCGTTACTCGTTGCTATTGTTGAGTGTCGCCTCCTTATATTGGGTGTCCCGCTGTGATTAGATCATGCTGGGTTTGTTTCCAATCAAGCCAGTCAACGTGTTTTTGCTGCTGTACGATAAGATTAGAAATCCAGAGCGCAGTTTCATCATACTTAGGTGCGCCCAATAAAAGATGCAGGTCAAGTTGTTCTTCCATCTTTCTGGCAAAGTCCGTGTCCTTAGTTCTCAGGATTAGAATTGCCTGTCTGACGGTTGTCTCTTCTAACATTATTTCTCCTTATTGTAGTACGCTAATCGCCCAAATCATAATAAAAAACGGAAAACTCAATAACAAATATGCAAACTTGATGTACTTATCCGCTTGCTTCTCTGTCAAGTCAACGTGTTTCTTCTGGCTACCCTTACCGTGAATGGGCGCACCTGTGACCCGGGACGCTTCTTTCACGTTGCGATCCAGCTTGTACCACGTCTTATTGCCTGATGTTTTCTTGTCCATTATTACTTCTTTCAAATATTCACCGATATGCCGTCTAGCCTATAATCAGTACATGCGTGGCTTTGTCACGTGCACACAAGTGTTGTGTTTGGTTGCGGCGGTCTGATTTGCACAGACGATCTCAGGGACATGAACCCTGCGAGTTACTACTTCTCCACGCCGCAATGTTATTTTTTCAGTACACAGTGGATGAGCGGGTGTACACTTTGGCTCGTTACTGTGAAAGGTTATAATCCACGCTCTAAGCCGGTTATCACTCCGCACTTCCTAAACCGTGGAGACAGCGCCGATAGGGAGATACCCAACCAACCGACCATCCACTTTATACTGAATGTTATTTATAGTTAGCAAAAGTCGTAAATTGACCGCCTAGGTCTCCAGTTATTCACAGGCTGGGGAGACTCCACGAGACGCTATTGCGTTTCTGCTCTTGCTTCATCAGTCGTATTTTTGCCTGTCCAGATGTTCTCTTGTCACGGTCTCCGAGAACCCACGACCTTTGCTAACTATTATTTTGTAAAAGTTCGGGTGGCAGGACAGGGAACAACACCCTTCATATACACCTGCCACCCATGCCTGGCTACATCCTGTATCTATAGCTACCCAGGTGGAGGAACCTGACACTTCTATATTATACATATTTTAGCTTATTTGTATATAGTACTGTGGGTACAAAATTATGTTCTATACTTCGAGTTCTGTGGTTCGCCAACGATACGTATCACTTTCAGTGTTACATTGTCATTGCGTGCGTGCGCTCCGAGATGAGAGCCAAGTCCTGCGGCGTTGCGAATATATTTGCCACAAACGGGGCATTTCTTTTTAGCTATGGCTTCACGGATGATATGTTTGGTTTTCATTGTATTTACTTACCTTGTCGTGTGCGGAAAGCATACGCTAGAGGGTACATTTTGCACATGAACTGTTATTTTCAGGCGCTAAGTGTAAATATAGATTTTCTTATTCACACTTTTGTAAAACTGATTCTAGCGTCAGGTTTGTATCGGATAATCTCATATAATCGTATACCATCCGATATATAACGGTAGTTTATTGGCTACGTCAACTGATTCGTAATCTCGTCAATGCAATACTCACAAATACATTTCTCTCTAACCACGATGCAAACATCAAGCGGAAAGTCTTCATTGCAAATGACGCAGGTATCTGCTTCATCATACTCTGGAGGCATCCTGGTATCTTCAATATCTCGATCATTCATCTTGGTATCCTTTCGCTACAGATTGTACATCGTGTATAATTATCATTACAGGCTAGATCGTTGGGGTGTGGTTTAGTTTCGACTTTCTTCTTACAGTGGGGACAGTAGTTAATCTCCATACATTATATCTTCCTCGCCTGTTTTGCGGCATTTCTAAGCCAAGATTTATCAAGACCATATTCCAAGATCATATCGTCAATCTTCTGCGGTACTTTTAGTACCCTGCATCCTGAATACACTGTATCATCATCTGGGTCTGGAATTACAATCACGTTGCGCCCTTTGGCTTGTTGGACAGATTTTCTCATCATGCTCTTTGATGGTACTCCGATAACTTGTGTTCCTGGCTTGTCATAGGTTTGGTAAACGACCATACTTTTTATTTCCCCCTCCACGATAATCAAATCCTGAGTTCCTTTTTCAAGGTCTGTGTTGCAGATAAAGGGGTGTGCTCTAAGCCCTGATAGTTCTGGGCGGTACTTATCTCCATCCATTGCGTTCAGTATTCTGTGCCGGACGTTCAGAACTTCCCCGCCAATTGCCACAAGCGGGATTGTAATTGTGGGAGATGTGACCTTGCCCGTTTTTGTGTTGTATGTAAAGCTATCTCGGTATCCAAGCCCCCACAAATCTTGCCATACATCAGAAACTCCGCGATCCCTCCATATTTTCCGAGTTATGTCGGTTAGGTTATCGTGATAGGATACCCACGCCTTCGCTCTGTGTAGCTTATCCAAAGCATCAACGTACTCACCGTCTGCTTTTTGCTTCGCTTCCAGTTTGATAGTTGCTATTTCTTCTTTGCGCTCTATCAGTTGTTCAGGGGTGAAGTCAAGGTCATTCTCTTTCATTATTTCGGTAAGGCTTTTCCCTTGCGCCCATGCGAAGAAGTCTAGAACATCTCCGTTGGCCTCACATGAATAGCAGTAGTAGTGATCGTCGTAAACTACAAATGCCCCAGCGGTTTTCTCTGCGTGAAATGGGCACATAAAACTATCGTATTGATGGCAGGTATCTAAAGGTTCACCAAGAACGCGGATCACTTCATCGCGGATATTGAACGCAGCTTTTACAGTCTCGAAGTCATAGCTCATTTGATTGCTCCATACGCTGATATATAATTGTGTGCAAGGAAGTCAATTTCAAGTTCCCATGCTTTCCCGGACGGAAGGCCACCGCGTTGTTTGTTAATTTTCAGCCAAGCATTTTTCTGTGTAACAGACACCCTTCGCCCATCCTTGCCCACAATCTCACTTCCTATCAATTCTGAGTGTGATTGAGAGGGCATCCACAAAGAGATAATGCGGTCAAATCTTGTGGCAATGGCCATAGATTCAGACCCATCGTAAGTGCCAGGAATGAAATATGGGGGTGAGTTTCCTTCCAGCTTTTGTTTTGCTTGGAGCGGAACCAGAATTGGACATTCCAAATGCGCTGTCATAGCGCGAAGCCTGAAAACATCTGCTGCAACCTGCAATCTCCTTTGGTTCTCTCGTTTTGCCTTTTGGTTTTCTGGGTCAATCGGTAGTGCCTGAAGGTAATCAACCGACACAAGCCCGATGTCCCACTTCTCTCCGGTAACTTTCCCGTCTTTCAATGCGTCCACCGCTCTGTATATATTGGATAGTGTTAAGGGCGGGGTATCTTCCGGGTCGCCTGCGCTAACCCCAACATGCCAGATGGGTATTCCGTCCATATCGGTCATAATGCCTTTCATTTTTTTCCAGTCTGTGTAAGAGCCACGCGCTAAATCTGCTGGCCTAACTCCCAAACGTTGCCCGTACTCAGCAAAGGCAACTGCTTCAATAGTTTCTTCGAGGTGAACGTCTATTATTATCTGATCTCTTTTCTGTGCCCTGAACTGCTTGACTACCTGTTTGAGCCACCAATCCTTGAAATATGTTTTGCCGTGACTGGTTTGAGCTTGGATGGCGCATATCTCCCAGGGGAGCAACGGGGCAAAGTAGCTCTTGATGTCTGTTCCTGAAATGTCAAGGTCAATTCCTAAGCTCTTCTTTTCTGCGGCAAGTTTTGCAGCTTCGTAGCCAGCCATACCTATCTGATGCGGTGAGTGAATACTAGACATACATCCCACCGCCCTCATCCGCTACAGCCTGATTTATATTAGTTTCAAATGCCGCTGCCCAAAGATCATCTATCCTGGCAGGTTTTAGGTAAATATATCCCTTAGACCGAAACTCATCGTTGTAAAACCATTCCATGAACCGTTCGATAGTTTCCCCTGTGTCCTTTTCTCGCTGGATCAACTTTTTATCGTACCCATTCCACAAAGAACGAGGGCTGTCCCAATCTGGCTTTCTCCCTCTGAGCGCAGATTCAACTCTCTCCCTCATCTGTAATCTAGGCTCGTTCTTTCTGTGAGCCTTTAGTATCTCCATGACTGTATCTGGTTTATTCTCATCGTGTTTCTTTTTACGTTCTTTGGATTCTTGTTTGAGTTTTTTCCAGTCTATGTCTTTGTTTTCTTTAATACTTTCTTTAATACTTTCTTTAAGACCGTGACTGTCCTCCGTAGTTTGGAG
>CAYMPA010000185.1:0-4716 GCA_964392105.1 uncultured Enterobacteriaceae bacterium | reverse complement strand
GGGGGTACCGAGGTCCATGTGAGCGTCCCGGCGCAACCCTACCTCCTCCTTCCCTGGAGTCGTACCGATTACTTCCATGTAATCGTACCACCTGCACACCCCTCAAGGGGTACCGAGGTCCCTGCAGTCGTCCTACATTCATGTAGTCGTACGCGCGGTATTCTGATGCACATGGATGTGCGAATGCCGCGAAGACATGGATGTCTAAGAGCGGCCTTGCTCTCACAAAAAAATCTTAGTTATTAGAGATACTCTTAATATTCAGCATTAGTCTCTTTTTTTTGCCAGACACTGACCAGACCAGCAAAAATTATCAAAACTCCACCAATATATTCAATATAACTTACGACTTCCTCCGTAAGGAATGCCGCTGAAATAGTCCCTGCAACGATTTCTAATAAAAAAATAACCGAGGATCGTTGTATGGGCAGATGGGTAACACCGTACAGTGCCGTCCATGTCATGACTAACATAAACGGGAATCCCAATAAGCAGGCAAGAGTGGCCGCATTCGTTGAAATTTCGGGGACAGGTGACTGGACTATGAGCAAGCAAGCAACAGTGATCATGATAACACCAGCCCAGGCCGAACTGATCTTTATACTCATCGGAACATCACCCACTTTTCGCACCATGATATTCGTCATGGCGAATGCCATACCTGAGGTAATCGCGAAGACATCGGCGATTTTCACACCATCATTTCCATACTGTTCGGGGTTCCATAACATTAGAACACCACCCATTAAGGCCAACCCTAAAGCAATAAGGCTAGTCAATGTTAAACGCTCCTTGAGAATTACCACAGCAAGCAAAATTGCCCAAATAGGTGATAGATAAAACAACATCAATACCCTGACAACTTCACCCTCCAGCATGGCCAGAATAAACGCTAGATTGGTCCAGCCGGCGAAGAGCCCGATAAGCAGATATTCTTGCTTGTGTTTAAGAATTTCCGATCGCTTTTTCCAACAAGCAGGAATAATGAATACAAAAGCTGAACAATAAATTAACAAGGCCGACCACAAACCAGGAAGCCCCATACTCTCCAGTAATCTGAGAGGATACCAAAGCACGCCCCACAAGATCGCGGCTATAACACAAGATAATGCGGGGAAATAGGCTGATGTTTGTTGGGATGACATGGTCGATAGCATATACTGAACTCGCCTATTTCATGAAGGCGGACTGCAATAAAGATATTTATATTATTGTTTCATGTATGTATAAGTAGTCTCTCCTAATATTTGATAAAGTTTGTCCTATTCGGTTTTATGAAAAATCGAGCGTCGCATCTTGAACGTTGGCCCTTAAACCATAGCAAGCACTACGGTTCTACGGACGATCATTCAATCTGCTTAACTCGATTTCCCCTAAATTCCGACAAAATCGCCTGGAGCGATTTTGAACAGCCAAAGGCTGGCCCGAAGGGCGCAGGACAGGATGTCCGAAGTAATCTTCCATAAAATAGGCAAGTGAACCTTTTTTGCGCCAATTAATTAAATAGACAGTAATTGTTATGAACCCTGGTTTGGAAAAATTACACGCCTATCCTTTCGAGAAATTGAACAAACTACTCGATGGGTGCACACCAGATCCTGCAAAAACAGCGATCAGTCTCGCGATTGGTGAACCTAAACATCCCACACCAGCCTTTATATTAGAAGCACTTAAATCGAACCTGAGTGATGTGGCGATGTATCCTGCAACTCGTGGTATGGATGAATTTCGTATCACAATAGCGAATTGGTTATGCCAACGATTCAATCTACTTGAAACATCAGTAAACGCAGAGAAAAATATTCTACCGGTGAATGGAACTCGAGAAGCGTTGTTTGCTATTGCACAAACTATTGTAAGTAATAACTCTGTGACTCCGATCGTTGTATTACCCAATCCTTTTTATCAAATTTATGAAGGTGCAGCCTTACTAACGGGCGCTGAACCTTATTATCTAAACTGCATTGAAGAGAATAATTTCATCCCTGATCTATCATCAGTACCAGAAGTCATTTGGCAACGATGCCAATTAATCTATTTATGCTCACCCGGGAATCCCAGCGGTGCAGTGGTTGATATGGAATTAGTAAAAGAATTAATGGAACTGGCTGAAAAATACAATTTCGTTATCGCCTCAGATGAATGTTATTCAGAAATTTATCAAGATGAAGAACAACCACCACTTGGTCTGCTTGAGTGTGCTAATAGACTTGGCAACTCTGAATATAAACGCTGCCTGGTCTTTCACAGTCTTTCCAAACGATCAAATGTGCCCGGTTTGCGGTCAGGATTTGTTGCAGGCGACAGTGAATTAATCAATAGTTTTTTTTGTTATCGAACCTATCATGGTTGTGCCATGCCGTTACAGGTACAGAAAGCCAGTATTGCCGCATGGAGCGATGAAGCTCATGTCAAACAAAATAGAGAGAAATACAGGGAAAAATTCACCCAAGTCTGCAATCTATTAAACCCTGTTTTGGAAGTAACACCACCACCTGCCAGCTTTTACCTATGGCCTGAGCTGCCAGATTCCGACATAGACTTTGCAAGAAAATTACATACAAGCGAGAATATCAAGGTATTACCCGGCTCTTATCTGTCTCGTGACATTAACGGTGTTAATCCCGGCAAAAACCGCGTTCGAATTGCATTGGTAGCAGAAGTCGAAGAATGCATAGAAGCCGCGAACCGAATTAAAACATTTATGGGGTGCTTCTAAAAATAGTGATTTTTTCGTGAGTGCAAGGAGGCATCGCGCGGACGACTGCAGGGACCTCGGTACCCCCTTGAGGGGTGAAATGTGCATTTTTAGAAATAACCTTAGAGAATTCATTTTAAAACCAGGAACTACATATGAGCGATTTAGAATATTTAATTAATGAACAATTTGATAACCGGGCAGAACTCGAATCAGGTGAAGCCAGTAAGGAACTCAAAGCCGCTGTTGAAGATATCATATGGAAACTGGACGGCGGACAATTACGGATTGCTGAAAAGGTCGAGGGTAAATGGGTCGTTAATCAATGGCTAAAAAAAGCAGTCTTACTTTCATTCATTCTTGATAACAACATTGTAATCCAGGGTGGCATTACGAATTATTACGATAAAATCCCAAACAAGTTTTATGGCTACACCAAGACCAATTTTATTGAAACTGGTGCGAGAGTTGTTCCAAATGCGACAGTAAGACGCGGCAGTTATATTGGACAAAACGTGGTATTGATGCCGAGCTTTGTCAATATCGGTGCCTATGTCGATAATGGCACCATGGTCGATACCTGGGCGACGGTGGGATCATGTGCACAAATTGGCAAGAATGTTCATTTATCTGGCGGTGTCGGTATTGGTGGCGTACTTGAACCTTTACAAGCCAACCCGACTATCATTGAAGACAATTGTTTTATTGGTGCCCGTTCAGAAGTCGTTGAGGGTGTGATAGTTGGTCAAGGCTCTGTTATTTCTATGGGTGTTTACCTTGGCCAAAGTACACGTATCTATGACCGTGCTACCGGTGAAGTTACATACGGTTATATCCCACCGGGTTCTGTTGTCGTTTCAGGCAACCTGCCTTCCAGTGATGGTAAATACAGTTTGTATTGTGCTGTCATTGTTAAGACAGTTGACGAAAAGACACTAAGCAAGGTAGGTATCAACGAAGTCCTACGTGATCTGTAAATGTCATCAGTTACTCTGTATGGCATAAAAAACTGCGATACGGTTAAGGAGGCACGGAAATGGTTAGATGTTCATTCCGTGTCTTATACCTTCCATGACTTTCGAGTCGATGGTATCAACAAAACCCTGATCAATAATTTTCTTAAAGATAATGATATTGATATAGTGATCAATAAACGGGGTACTAGTTGGAGAAAATTATCTAAGCAAGAAAAAGACTTTAAAAATAAACTACAAGCTGTTGAGTTAATGTTAACCAACCCAACAATTATTAAGCGTCCGGTGTTAAATGCAAAAAATAAATATTACGTTGGGTTCAGTAATGAACATTATGAGTCATTAAAATTCTAAAGATAATGTGTTGCTTCAATCAGTTGAAGTCGCCGCCAGGAGCAGACATTGACTTTAATGGGTGAGTTTAACTATCAAATTTACTCGGGCCGCAGTAAAATTCAACGTAATTGAAATAACGTTTGATGCTCGCCTAAATGAATCTGACCATAATAAAACCACTAATTGAATGGAGCGATGAATATCTAATTGGTGTCGAAGAACTTGATTATGAACACAGGGATCTCATCAACCGGTTAAATGAGTTACACGAGGAACTGGCCCATCATGATGAAAAGGGAAAGATAGAAGATTGCCTTGGAGAGATACATGTCAGAGTTGTGGCACACTTTGCATTAGAGGAACGCTTCATGCTCGATAATAATTTTAGGAATTATGCACACCACAAGAAAGAACATGACGATTTCCTTGCGGTTATTATCGATCTCATTGAAAAGTTCCTAACCAATCCTGAACTTAGCAATGGAGATGAACTGGAAGAACAATTGCAACACTGGATTGTCAATCACATACTTACCAGTGATCAGGAATTGGCAACAGCGAAAAAGGAATAATAGTTAAAATTGAGGGAGAGAAAAAGGGATAGGAATTTGCTTTCAGAAAAATAACAACGAACAGGGCGTGTTGCCCAAAATTCGACCCTGTAAATAATTCTGTGTAACTAACAATCACACATACTTGCTGAGACGT
>CAYMPA010000184.1:0-4727 GCA_964392105.1 uncultured Enterobacteriaceae bacterium | reverse complement strand
CCTGACTTGACTTCATTCACGTCATCTTTAAAACGACGCAATGATTCAAGTTCCCCTTCATAAATAACCACGTTATCACGTAATACACGAATAGGATTATTTCGTTTGATATGTCCTGTTGTGACCATACATCCTGCTATATCGCCAAACTTTGGAGAACGAAATACTTCTCTAACTTCAGCAACACCAGTAATTTGTTCTCGAATTTCTGGTGAAAGCAAACCACTAATGGCTGCTTTAACATCATCTATTACATCATAAATTATACTGTAATAACGAAGGTCAATTCCTTCAGCATCTACCAGTTTACGTGCACTGGCATCTGCACGTACGTTAAAGCCAAGCACGACAGCATTTGATGCCATAGTAAGATTAATATCAGACTCGGTAATACCTCCTACACCACTACTGATAATATTCACTTTCACTTCGTCATTACCAAGTCGTGACAATGCGTTTACCAGTGCTTCTGATGAACCTTGTACATCAGCCTTAATCAACAGGTTAAGTAAAACAGATTCACCTTCCTGCATCTGGTTCATCACATTTTCAAGTTTCGTGGCCTGTTGCTGTGCCATTTTCGTTTCACGATATTTACCCTGTCTGAATAGAGCAATTTCCCTTGCTTTCTTTTCATCAGGTACAACAATCATTTCATCACCTGCGTTAGGAGTGCCTGAAAGTCCCTGGACTTCTACCGGAGTAGATGGACCCACTGAATTAACTTCATTACCACTATCATCAATCATGGCTCTGACGCGTCCAAATTCATGACCACTCAAGATGACATCACCTTTATTAAGACTTCCGCTCTGAACAAGAATACTTGCTATTGGTCCCCGACCTTTATCCAATCGAGACTCAATGACTGCGCCTGAGGCAGCGCCTGTGGCTATTGCTTTTAATTCAAGTATTTCCGTTTGTAATAAAATACTTTCGAGCAAATCATCAATACCTTCACCTGTTAAAGCAGACACATTTATAAATTGTGTTTCACCACCCCAATCTTCAGGAATAACTTCAAATTTTGATAATTCCTGTTTAACACGTTCAGGATCGGCATTTTCTTTATCGATTTTATTGACTGCGATGATAATGGGGACATTACCTGCCTTGGCATGCGTAATTGCTTCTTCCGTTTGTGGCATCACACCATCATCAGCAGCCACAACAATAACTACGAGATCAGTTACCTTGGCACCGCGTGCACGCATTGCAGTAAAAGCTTCATGGCCTGGTGTATCAAGAAAGGTAATTTCGCCATTATCGGTTTTAACTCGATATGCACCGATGTGTTGTGTAATGCCGCCTGCTTCACCTGCAGCAACCTTGGTACGACGAATATAATCAAGTAATGAAGTCTTACCGTGGTCAACATGTCCCATGATGGTAACGACAGGCGCACGATTAACTTGTTCTCCACCTTGTTGTGTCGCCTGGATCATTTCTTCTTCCAGTGCATTTTCCTTTTGTAGCTTGGGCTTGTGACCCATCTCTTCAACAACAATCGCAGCAGTATCCTGATCGATTGTTTGATTAATAGTCGCCATACTGCCAAGACCCATCATAATCTTTACGACTTCAGAGCCTTTAACAGACATACGCTGAGCCAATTCAGCGACTGTTATACTCTCTGGAATATCGATTTCCTTTACGATAGGTTCAGTTGGTTTTTCAAATGCGTGTTGTTTATTGCCTGCTTGTTGAATAACCGGTTTTGGTCTTGATTTTTTGCGTCGTCGGCCTGAACCTTTGGTTGCAACGTGTAACTCTTGACGTCCATGGCGCGTATGCTCTTTGTTTGATTTATCCTTAGCTGGCGCTTTTGTTGGTTCATTAACAGGTGCTTTATCAACAACCATTTCAGATACGCTTATTGTCTCGATTTCTTCTGTAGCTGATGCTTCAGCTTCAACAGATTCTGTTGATTCTTCTTCAACAACTTCTTCAACAGGTGTTTCATGCTGAATTTCGGTAGCTTCAGTTTCAGTTACGACTTCGACTTCGACTTCGGATTCGGCTTGTTGCTTCTCTAATTCAGCTGCTGCTTGCTCTTCCAATAACCTGGCTGCTTCTTCTTCCTGTTTTAACGTTTCGGCTATATCACCACGTTTTGCATAGGTGCGTCGCTTACGAAATTCAATATTTACTGTCTTTGAACGAGGTTTTGCCCTGCCCAGAGTTGCAACTGGAACTTTGAGCTCACTTACTGTTTTACGGCGTAAGGTTATTTTACGCGGTTCAGAACCTTCATCCTTACCATGTTTCTTTCTTAAAAATGCCAGTAATTCTGACTTTTCAGAATCAGAAATAATGTCTTCAGCATTTTTCTCAGACAAGCCAGCTTCTACCAGTTGTTCCTGTATGCGTTTAACTGGTACACCAACATCATCGGCAAATTCACTGATTGTAACTTCAGGCATTAATTGGCACTCTCACTATTAATCTCTTCTGATTCAAACCATGGTATTCGCGCAGTCATAATTAATTCTCCCGCACGATCTTTTTCAATTCCGGTTATGTCCATTAATTCATCAATAGACTGCTCAGCCAGATCTTCCATTGTTATCACGCCTCTACTGGCCAGTTCATAGGCTAATGATTCATCCATACCATCCATAGTCAGCAGATCTTCAGCAGGCTTTTCATCACCCAGTTTTTCTTCTTTGGCAATTGCGCGTGTCAACATAATATCCTTGGCACGTTCGCGTAATTCATTCACTAAATCATCATCAAATTCTTCGATTGCCAGCATTTCTTTTTCTGGAACATACGCAACTTCTTCTATACTTGAGAATCCTTCTTGTACCAGAATAACTGCAATCTCTTCATCAACATCAAGTTGTTCCATGAACATAGCCTGTAATGTTTCGGCTTCAGCTTCACTCTTCTCATCGGATTGCTCTACCGACATCACATTAAGTTCCCAACCGGTTAATTCACTGGCGAGTTTAACATTTTGTCCACCACGACCAATGGCTTGAGATAAATTCTCTTCCTCAACAGCTACGTCTATCGTGTGCTCATCTTCATCAACCATGATTGATGCAACTTCTGCTGGTGCCATTGCATTAATCACAAACTGGGCCGGATTGTCATCCCAAAGAATGATGTCCACGCGTTCGCCACCCAATTCATTCGATACGGCCTGGACCCTTGAACCACGCATACCGACACAAGCACCAATAGGGTCAATTCTTGGGTCATTTGCTTTAACTGCAATTTTAGCTCTGGCGCCCGGGTCTCTGGCACCATTAATAATTTCGATCATGCCTTCATTAATTTCCGGGACTTCAATTTTAAACAATTCAATCAGGAGTTCAGGCGTTGTACGACTTAAAAATAATTGAGGGCCGCGTGTTACTTCCGGCTTGACCTCTTTCAAATATGCACGAAGACGATCACCCGGACGTACAGCTTCACGAGGAATCAATTCCTCCCTTGAAATAAATGCTTCTGCATTATTACCAAGATCAATAATGACGCCGCTCCGTTCTGAACGTTTTACGACACCACTTACCATTTCACCAACACGATCCCGGTAGGTATCAATAACCTGTGCGCGTTCAGCTTCTCGAACTTTTTGCACGATAACCTGTTTAGCCGCTTGAGCTGCAATTCGACCAAATTCAACTGACGCCATTGGTACTTCAATGAACTGACCGATCTCTATATCTGATTCTTTTTCTCTGGCATCAGACAAATGAATCTGTCTTGAAGGGACTTCAAGTGAATCAGGATCATCATCCACGACTTCCCAACAACGGAACGTATCATAGTTGCCTGTTTCACGATCAATAGTGACTCGCGCTTCTATGTCTTCACGATTACGCTTTTTAGTTGCACTTGCGAGTGCAGCTTCGATTGCTTCAAAAATGATGCTTTTAGCGACACCTTTTTCGTTACAAACTACATCAACAACCATTAATATTTCTTTATTCATTCACTCTACCGTTTAAAAATCAATACTGTGGAACCAGGCGTGCTCGTTCTATTAATCTAAAAGGCACATTAAAGTCCTCATCGTCACAGTTAATCACGACTTCTGCGTTATCAACTGATTTCAAAATTCCCGTAAATCGTTTCCTGCCGTTATGTTTTTCATATAATTTCAGCTTAACAGTATCACCAACGAACTTATTAAATTGTTCTATTGTGAACAGTGGTCGATCAAGACCTGGTGACGACACTTCTAATTCATAGTTACCTTTGATCGGATCTTCAACATCAAGTAATCCGGCAAGTTGTTGACTCACCAAAACACAGTCATCAATCATTATTCCATCATCCTTATCGATATAAACTCGCAATATCGAACCATGGCCATTTTGATTAAGTTCAATGCCCAGTAATTCATACCCTATTGCTGCCACTTCTGGCCCAAATAAATCGAGCAAGGCCTGATTTTGTCTATACATAAGTCGAAAACAAAAAGTGGGCACAAGGCCCACTTATTTAAAACAACAAAATTCGTAGATATAATTATAGCCAGTTTATATAAGGTGTGCCACAGGACACCAAATATTAAGGATTATCTCTCCCGTCGCCGATCGAAAACCAGTTCCAGACGTTTTCTCGATCGCTGTTCCCGACGCGACTCTACCTCCTGCATTCATGCAGTCGTACCACCTGCTTCTGCGACATACGACCGCCATGGACGGCGGAAGCGATTTATGTTCCAGACAAATCGCCCTTACCTACGTCCTGTAGGCAAGTGCAGAAAATGC
>CAYMPA010000183.1:0-4772 GCA_964392105.1 uncultured Enterobacteriaceae bacterium | reverse complement strand
TGTGCTTGATTACAGGCAAGCAGCAACCCATTTCGAGATTACATCCATCTATTAAAGGAGTCTCCGGCGGTCAAAGTTCAGGTGTGTCAATTGTTTCATTCAATAAAGATTCATTTGAATCTTATGGTAAGGAACAGGGGGGAAATGCTCCCGTATTCGAGCAAGCTGCATTTGCTTACACAACGGCCTTAAATTATTTGTTACGTCGAGAAAATAATCAAAGCATTTCATTAGGCCAATCTACACTTGTCTTCTGGGCGCAGGCGGATGATTCCAAAAACGTTCAGCAAGCCGAATCCTTATTTATGAATTTCTTTAATCCGCCCTATGTGTCAGATGAATCGGAAACCGCGCAGTTGCAAGCCGAAATTGAAAAGCTGGCTAAGGGACATCCATTGTCCGAAATTGCACCTGATCTTGACCCTAAAACACAGTTTTATATTCTAGGGTTAGCGCCCAATGCTGCACGGCTTTCGATTCGATTTTGGTTGCAAACCGATTTTGATCATATTCAGCAAAAATTGGCCAAGCATTTCCAAGATTTAGCGTTAGAGCCATTGCCCTGGAAAACACCGCCTTCAATTTGGCGTTTGTTAATGCAATTAGTTCCGCATCGTGAAGGGCAAAAAAGCAAAATTGAAGATGTGCCAGCGCATTTAGCTGGTGAATTAATGCGTTCGGTTTTAACAGGGCAACGTTACCCCAGAGTCATTCTTGCGCAGGTGTTAGCACGTTTTCGCGCCGATGGCGATATTAGTGGATTACGAGTCGCGTTGGTTAAAGCCGTTTTACAAAGAGAGTATAGAAAACAACTAACTAAAGAGGAAATTCCAATGAGTTTAGATGAGTCCAATACCAACACCGCTTATTTGCTAGGCAGACTTTTTGCGGTGCTGGAAAGTATTCAGAGAGGTGCATTAGGTGATAAGGTTAATGCCACGATTGCAGACAAATACTATGCCTCGGCTTCAACCGTACCTTATTCTGTTTATCCAAGGTTGCTGTCAGGTAGCAAGCATCATTTATCCAAGATTCGTAAAGAAAAGCCAGGCAGGTCTTTTAATTTAGAAAAAGAGTTGGGGCAAATTATGTCGAAATTGCCAACTGAATTTCCACGCCATTTCTCAATTGAAAATCAAGGATGTTTTTCGATTGGTTATTACCATCAAAAACACACAGGTTTTTCTAATGCAGCAACAAATGAATTAACCACTGAAGGAGAAGAATAATGACTATCCAAAATCGCTATGAATTTGTGTATTTTTTTGACGTAACTAACGGCAACCCAAATGGTGATCCAGATGCAGGCAATATGCCTCGTCTTGATCCTGAGTCCAGTAAGGGACTTGTTACGGATGTCAGTCTTAAGCGCAAAATTAGAAATTATATACAGTTGAGTGAAGAGCAAACGCCTGGTTATGATATTTACGTTCAAGAAAAGGGCATTTTGAACCGCCAAAATCAAAAAGCTTATGATGCCTTGGAAATTAAATCTGAATCGAAAAAATTACCTAAAGAGCAAGAAAAAGCAAAAGCCGTAACGGATTGGATGTGCGCTAACTTTTTTGACGTTAGAGCGTTTGGTGCGGTAATGACGACCGAAGTCAATTCAGGCCAAGTACGAGGGCCTTTACAAATTGCTTTTGCCAAATCTATTGATCCAATTATTCCCCTAGAAATATCGATTACCCGCATGGCGGTAACCAATGAGAAGGACTTGGAAAAAGAGCGCACTATGGGACGCAAACATATCGTGCCTTATGGATTGTATCGGGTGCATGGCTTTGTTTCAGCCAAATTAGCGGAAAAAACCGGCTTTTCAGATGCCGATTTAGAAAAGGTTTGGAAGTCATTGGAAATGATGTTTGAATACGACCATTCAGCCGCTCGTGGCGAAATGTCAGCGCGTAAGTTGATTGTCTTTAAACATAACAATGCATTAGGTAGTGCGCCAGCACACAAACTGTTTGAATGTGTCACGGTTGAGCGTGTTAATGGTGAAGAAGGAACGCCTTCCAGTGAATTCAAAGACTATGTCATTCGGTTTAATAAAGGTGGCCTAGATAAAATGGGTGTCGAAGCTATTGAGAAGTTTTAACCATGCCCGACACCCGTCTAATCCCTTTATCGGCCTTACAACATTACGCCTTTTGTCCACGCCAGTGTGCGCTCATTCATAATGAGCAGGCCTGGTCAGAAAATTGGCTGACTACGCAAGGCCAGCAATTACATCAGCGGGTGGATCATGGATTACCAGAATCCCGTAAAGGGATTCGCTATGAACGAGGGGTTGAAGTCTCTGCCCCAACGCTCGGTTTAACCGGAAAGCTGGATTTGGTCGAGATTGATATCGCCACAGGAGCCTGCTTCCCAGTTGAATACAAACGTGGCAAACCCAAACAGGATCATATCGACCTTATTCAGCTTTGCGGCCAAGCTCTCTGCTTGGAAGAAATGTTAAATATTCAGGTGACGTTTGGAGCAATTTGGTATTGGCAAACGCGTCATCGTCATCAAGTTGAAATCACTTCTGAGCTTCGTAAAGAAGCTTCGCAGATCATTGATGCAGTTGGCACTTTGCTTAATTCCGGCATCACACCTAAAGCCAAATATGAGAAAAAGTGCCAAGCCTGCTCACTGTACGACTTATGTAATCCAAAGCTGACGTTTCGTGATACTAGCCGCTCTTACGTGCAGGCGATTTATCAAGAGAGTTTCGATGAAAAAACTACAAAATAGCCTTTATATAACCCGACAGGGCGCTTATCTGCACAAAGAGCGTGAAACACTTGTGATTGAGGTCGAAAAAGAAAAGGCCATGCAGGTGCCGATCCATGCCATCCAAGCGATTTACTGTTTTGGAAATGTGATGGTGTCACCATTTTTAATGGGGTTTTGCGGAGAAAATGGCGTACATTTAGCATTTTTTACTGAATATGGTCGATTTCTAGGCCGTTTACAAGGTAAACAAACTGGTAATGTGTTGTTACGACAAGCCCAATACAAAATTGCCGAAACCCAGCCTGAATTAATTTCTCGTAACATTATTGCTGCGAAAATTACTAATTCACGATCTGTTTTGTACCGACATTTACGAAATCACGGTGAAAACAAAGTGGTTAATCAAGCAATTATTCAAATTTCAGCAGCCCTTAAACGATTAGAAAAAGCTACCAGTTTAGACTCTATTCGTGGCATAGAAGGGGAAGTAGCTTCCTTCTATTTTGCTGTATTTGATCAATTGATTTTACCATCGGTAGGTGAAGGGTTTAAGTTTAAAACTCGAAGTCGTCGCCCACCTTTAGATCGGGTAAATGTGATGTTATCTTTTTTATACAGTGTAGTAGGTAATGATATAAGTGCAGCATTACAAGGTGTAGGGCTTGATCCACAAATGGGATTTTTACATCAAACTCGGCCAGGGCGAGACAGTTTAGCGCAAGATATTTTGGAAGAATTTCGTGCTTGGTTGGTAGATCGTTTAGTATTGAGTCTCATCAATCGTAAGCAAGTTAAAACCAATGACTTTGAAATTGAAGCTAGTGGTGCAGTTAAGCTCAAAGATGAGGGCAGAAAATCAGTGTTAGTAGCTTTGCAAAATCGAAAGCAAGAACAAATTAAACACCCTTTTTTAAATGAAGATGTATCAATTGGATTATTGTCTCATGTGCAAGCACTGTTATTGGCACGACATCTCAGAGGCGATTTAGCCGAATATACACCTTTTGTTCCTCGGTAGCAGGTATTGAATATGATGATATTAATTACCTATGATATTTCCTTCGATGAGCCAGATGGGCAACGTCGCCTGAGACACATTGCTAAAGCCTGTTTAGATTTTGGAGTACGTGTACAATATTCGGTTTTTGAGTGCGATGTAGATCCTGCACAGTGGGTGGTATTAAAAGCCAAATTACTTGAAATTTATAATGAAGATACGGATAGCTTAAGGTTTTATATGCTGGGTGCAAAGTGGCGAAGCAAAGTTGAACATCACGGTGCAAAAAAATCTGTAGATATTTATCAAGATACTTTGATTTTATAAAGGAAGCCTATTGTGTTATCAAAAAGGTAAATCAATTGTTGTACTTTATGTTTTTGTTAAAAAACTCAAAAGACAGCTAATGCTGTTTTAATACTGGTGCATTAACGTTAAAAGGAGATTGAAGATGTAGGTGATGACATTGAATGAATTGAAAACTGAGTTAATTCAAAATATGGGTTTAAAAAAAGAATACGTCTTCTCTTGAGGACGAGTTTAAACTTATGGATGCGTTAATTGAAATGAGACAACATCCTGGTTTAACACAAGATGAAATTGCTCAGTAAATTGGAATTCAAAAAAGTAACATCAGTCGTCTGGAATTAGGCAAAGGTAATTCAGGTTGGAAAACAATACAAAGTTATGCACATGCGTGTGGATTTAAAATACAACTACAATATACTCAAGATGCTTAGTTCATATAACGCTAACCTCTTGTGCTCTTTAATAATCTGGAATATTAGCGATACAATCAAAGTCTTTTTATGAAAGAGTTTTTACTTTTATCTGTTTAAGTTTGTTAAAATATTATTGCTTGTTTTAAAGGTTAGCGAATTACTAGCAAAAAACTTATGGTTTGTTTGATTTTTTGAAGTAAGCAGTCGCGCCCCCCGCGGGCGTGTGGATTGAAACATACAAAAAGGTAAGAATGTACGCATAGACGTGTGTCGCGCCCCCCGCGGGCGTGTGGATTGCAACTATTACTCAGGCTACAGCTTATAACATTCTT
>CAYMPA010000182.1:0-4792 GCA_964392105.1 uncultured Enterobacteriaceae bacterium | reverse complement strand
CTCTATTTACAAACGCAACTTCAATTCTCATGAAATCTATGGGACAGCACTGATATTTTATATACAATCCGTGCCTGTCTTTTTTATTCGTGGCACTGCAGATAACAATTCTTTTGTGTAAGGATTTTCAGGGCTCATCAATACTTGTTCTACCTTACCTTGTTCAACAATTTTTCCCTGATACATTACTGCGACATAATGTGCGATATATTCAACCACACTGATGTTATGTGTGATAAACAGATAAGCGAGTTGATACTCTTTTTGTAATTTTCTCAATAGCGCCAGAATTTGTGCCTGCACAGATACATCAAGGGCACTGGTCGGTTCGTCACAGATAATAAGTTTGGGTTTTACTGCCAGGGCACGGGCGATACAAATACGTTGACGTTGACCGCCGGAGAATTCATGCGGATAACGCAATTGATGTTCGGGTAACAATCCAACCTGTTCCAGTAATTCGGCGCTAAGTTGATCGCGTATTTGTTGTGTTTCCCCTATCCCTTGAGCGAGCATGCCTTCCTGTATGATGTCCCGGATCATCATACGTGGGTTCATGGATGAATACGGATCCTGAAACACAATTTGTATCTCTGAACGTTTTTTTCTTAGTGATGCTGCATCAAGGTGGCTCAAATCTTTTCCTTGATACATGACTTCTCCATCTGTCGTCTGCAATAATTGCAGTATACCCTTGCCCATTGTGGTTTTGCCGGAGCCTGATTCACCAACAAGCGCGACTGTTTCACCCGCATGAACATCTATCGTTACCCCATCTACTGCATGTACATGCCCGACAACTCTTTTAAACACACCTTTTCTTATAGGGTAATGGACTTTCAAATCGCGGACTTTCAATAAACATTGTTCAACGCTACGCTCAACTTCAATATCCTTGGCTTCAGATTGGCGTTTAGCCCAACTTGGAATCGCATCGAATAACTGTAATGTATAAGGATGCTCAGGATGAGCAAACAAACTTTGCTTATCCTTTGCCTCTACAATCTTGCCCTGGCGCATCACGGCAACATGGTCAGCTATTTGATATGTCACCCCAAGGTCATGTGTAATAAAAAGAATCGCCATGCCAGTCTCTTTTTGCAAATTACGTAACAGCTCCAGGATTTGTGCCTGAATAGTCACATCCAGTGCTGTCGTTGGTTCATCAGCAATAAGTAAATCAGGTTCACCCGCAAGCGACATAGCAATCATTATGCGTTGCATCATCCCACCCGAAAATTGATGAGGGTATTCATTAATCCTGCGATCCGGTTCGGGTATGCCTACGGCATCTAATAGTTCAATACTGCGTTTGATACATTGTTTTTTTGGCAAGCCTTTATGTCGGGAAAGTGTTTCACTTATTTGTTGCCCGGCTGTCAGAACCGGATTCAAAGAGGTTTGAGGTTCCTGAAAAATCATGCCAATATTTGCACCCCGAATATCACGCATTTTACTTTCTGGAAGCTGAAATAAATTTTGTCCATTTAAAATTACTTTACCACTACTAATTATTGCAGCAGTTGGTAATAAACGCATGATTGATAATGCGGTTATTGATTTCCCGCTTCCTGATTCACCGAGCAAAACAAAGGTTTCGCCACGTTCAATCCTGAAGCTCACATCTTCAACAACATTAGTCTGCCTGGAACCCGAACCAAAACTGGTTGTTAGATTATTAATTTCAAGCAATGTATTTTTCATAGTGAACTAGATCTCAGGAAGTGGTCTTGGCTTTCGGTTCTCATCAAGCGCAACGTAGGTTAACTCGGCTTCCGTAACCTTTACAATTTCCTTACAAGCTGGATTACGCTCCGAATAAACTT
Organism: uncultured Enterobacteriaceae bacterium; assembly: GCA_964392105.1. Classification (GTDB taxonomy): domain Bacteria; phylum Pseudomonadota; class Gammaproteobacteria; order Eutrophobiales; family Eutrophobiaceae; genus UBA7359. The sequence goes on along the minus strand of CAYMPA010000182.1, from coordinate 2,966 downwards.
CTACCTTTATCGTTATAGAAGAACGGCCGGTTTTAACGATATCTGCATAACAACTGACAACATCTCCAACAAATACCGGTTCATGAAACTCCATAGAATTCACGGCAACAGTAACAACTCTTCCTTTAGCACGTTCCAGTGCTGGAATAGCCCCAGCTATATCAATCTGGGACATAATCCATCCCCCAAAGATACTACCACCGGCGTTAGTGTCTTTCGGCATTGCTACGACTCTTATAGCAGGTAGCCTGTCAGTGGGTAATGTAATATTTTTCTTACTGTTCATGATTATCCTGAGATCATATCAAACTTGTCTAATTCTTGGGTCAAATGCATCCCGTACCGCATCTGAAAATAAATTTGCCGCTAATACGAGAACAAACATAAAGATAAAGGCAGCCGCAAGCGACCACCAAACGATTGGTTCACGTGCCATCTCCAGCCGTGCACTGTTAATCATATTCCCCCAACTGTGCATACTGGGATCGACACCTATGTTTATGTAAGACAGTACCGCTTCTGCTAATACTAGGCCACTAAAATCAAGTACAATTGAAATCATGACGATATGCATGACGTTCGGTAATAAATGACGAAGCATAATGCTGAGATTTCCTACACCAAATGCCTGAGCAGCCTGAACATAATCAACTTCACGCAATTTAAGAGTCTCAGCTCTTAATAGACGGCATAAACCGGTCCAGCTGGTTATACCCAGAATCATACATAGAAATAAAAGCCTTAGATCTGCTCTTTGTTCCAGACTATTAAAATCATCCGCATGATTACTTATATAGACTTGCAGTAGGAGAATAGAAGCGGCAATGAGTAGTACACCTGGGATTGAATTTAATGTCGTATAAAGATATTGAATAACATCATCAATCCAGCCACGAAAATAACCTGCCATTAATCCCATCATAATTGCAAACGGTAACATTACCAATGTCGTTAATGTTCCGATAACGAGCCCCGTACGGATACTCTTTAAGGCTTGATAGAGCACATCCTGTCCCACTTTATCAGTACCAAAGACATGGTAATATTGTGACAAGTTATAAATACAACTTACAATTATAATAAGAATGCTCAATGTAATAAAGATTGCGTACCAGGGAATAACAACTTCATTACGACAACATTTTAGCAATGTCTGCTTGTAACTTGAATTATTTGCTCTGCCTAAAGCAAAGATAATCAACCCCGAAACGATCAGGCTTATAAATAAACCTGATAACAAACCAATGAATAGCCGTTTTGTTATATCACTGACACTTTCAGATTCGGGATCATCAAGATGCACACCACCATACTTTAATCGTGGATAATCTCTGATTTGTTTACCATCTGGTTGATCAATCATTTCCTTGGCAAAGGCATAACTTGCCAGTGGGGCAGAATAGGTTCTTTCAGTTTTCTGACGAAGATCAACTAGCAAGACGTCCAGCACACTCGAAATTTCAGTTGAATATAGTGTGCCTTTTGTTTTAGTTACTTCCAGCTTTGGATGAAAATGTAATGAATCGAGCAAACCAAAAATGATAAAAACTGAAAGAACAACAGTTGCGGACATCGCTAAAGGTCGGCGTGCAACATCACGCCATGGTGCGCGCAGATGCTCATGTTTTCTCGCATAAAACACAAATGCGATTACCATGAACACCAGAAGAAATATCAATGCGTCAGTAATAAAGATTACGGGCATCATTTACCTACCTTTAAAAATAGTAATTTTTCCGTGAGAGCGATGGACTTCGGTACCCCCTTGTGGGGTGAACACCGCACGCAAAACCTGAGTGTCTATAAAACACATGATGGTTTGAGTACGGAGCTGACGCTGCTATAGCGGGAAAAGTGCATTTTTAATTTAACCTGACTCTGGGATCGACTAAGGTATAGGATATGTCTGTCAGTATTAAGCCAATGATGTATAACACTGATCCTAAAAAAACCATCGAACGAACGATGGCAAAGTCCTGACGATTAATCGCATCGATGGTATAACTACCAAGGCCCGGAATTGCAAAAAATGATTCCACAATCAAACTGCCAATAAACAGGCTTGGCAAAATAACAACTACGCCAGTAAGTATGGGTATCAGCCCATTCATAAGTACATGTTTATACAACACGCTTGTCTCGGACAATCCTTTTGCCCTTGCCGTCCTGACATAATCCTTACCCATCTCTTCCAGAAAGATAGTTCGATACCAGCGTGTACTCGCCCCTATTCCACCAATTAAACCAACTAATATGGGCAGGATTGTGAATTTAATTGCATTAAACCCGCTGTCGTAGCCCGATATGGGGACTAAATGGAGAAACTTACCGATCAGGAATTGGCCACCAATGATATAAAACAACCCTGAAATGGCCATCATAACAACACACAGGACTACGCCTGTCACATCAATATAACTACCGCGAAAGAATGCGAGTGTTAAACCAAAAGTAATATATGCTAATAAGCCGAGAATCAAACTGGGAACTGTAATGGCAAGGCTAGGCCACATCCGTTGACTGATATCGTAACCAATATCACGACCACTATCAGAACGACCAAAATTAAATATAAATAATTTAACTGAATTCTGAAAAAATATTGTATCTGTAATCATTTCTACAGCCTCTGCATCCTTATTCCAAAGAATTGGTTTGTCATAACCGCGTTCTTCTTTCCACTTAAGGATGGCTGCTTCACTAACACGCTTCATGCCCAATTGCATGCGTGCCATATCATCAGGTGTATTCACAACAAAGAACAAAACAAAAGTAATAATATTGACACCTACCAATATGGGAAATGCATAGGCAATACGTCGTAAGATATAACTAATCATCCTGGAAACCTTAGTTGAACTCCTTTGAGTGTGCGTTTTTCAGGTTCAGTTGCGCCGACTAAAAAGCCGCACATAGTTATGTACAGGACGTACGGTATGCTGGTTTTGCAGGAGCAAAAACCAGCG
>CAYMPA010000181.1:0-4825 GCA_964392105.1 uncultured Enterobacteriaceae bacterium | reverse complement strand
CTTACTGAGGTTTAAGCCTTTTTTGATTCAAGTTTATGGGACAGCAGTGATCTAATTACTAATATTATATAAATAACGAATATCAAGAGATAAGTGTAATGACAGAACGAACAAAAATCGTTGAATTATTAAAAGCAGAAAAAGCGCAGGATTCAGTATTAATCAAAGGTTGGATCAGGACGCAAAGAGAAAGCAAAGATTTTTCATTTATAGAGCTTAATGATGGATCCTGTTTGGCTAATATTCAGATCATTGTTGATAGTGATATCGATGATTATCAAGAAATCGTAAAACTTACTACAGGCGCTGCTATTTCAATAAGCGGTGAATTGATTGAGTCTCCCGGTAAAGGACAAAAATGGGAAATCCGTGCTGGCTCAATTGAAATAATGGGCACAGCATCGGAAGATTTTCCACTGCAAAAGAAACGACATACGGACGAATATCTGAGAACAATCGCACATCTTCGACCTCGTTCAAATAAATATGGTGCAATATTTCGTATGCGTTCGAAATTGTCCTATGCAATTCATCATTTTTTTCAGGAACGCGATTTTAAATGGATACATACACCGATTATTACCGGATCTGATTGTGAAGGTGCTGGCGAGATGTTTAGCGTTACAACACTTGACCTGCATAATATTCCAAAAGTTAATGGTAAAGTAGATTTCACCAAGGATTTTTTTGGAAAGGAAGCCAAGCTCACTGTTTCCGGCCAGCTATCTGTGGAGACTTATTGTTTAAGTCTGGGTGATGTTTATACCTTCGGTCCAACCTTTCGATCTGAAAACTCGAATACCAGTCGGCATATGTCCGAATTCTGGATGATCGAACCGGAAATGATCTTTGCGGATATTCAGGACGATATGAACCTGGGACAGGAATTTGTTCAATATCTGGTTCACTATACGCTTGAAGAATGCAGTGATGATTTAGGGTTATTTGCCAAATTTGTCGATAAGGAATTAATGACGACATTAATGAATATCGTCGAAAATGATTTTATACGCCTGCCATATACTGAAGCTATCCAGATACTTGAGAAGTCAGGTAAAAACTTTGAATATGAAGTTGCCTGGGGCAAAGACCTGCAATCTGAACACGAACGTTTCCTGACCGAACAACACTTTAAGCAACCCGTTATCGTTTATGACTATCCGAAGGATATAAAAGCATTTTACATGCGCTTGAATGACGATGAAAAAACAGTAGCAGCAATTGATATTCTCGTCCCTGCGATAGGTGAGATAATTGGTGGTAGCCAACGTGAAGAACGTTATGATGTTTTGAAACAGCGAATTACAGATATGAATTTTGATGAAAAAGATTACTGGTGGTATCTGGATACCCGTAAATATGGAACCGTACCGCATGCGGGTTTTGGTTTAGGGTTTGAACGTTTTTTAATGCTTGTTTCCGGTATATCCAATATTCGGGATGTTATTCCTTTTCCACGGACACCAAAGCACCTGGAATTTTAATAGCGTAATGTTTCATAAATTATTAACCATTGTATTTATCCTGTACTCTCTGGTATTAATCCCGGGATGCAAAATCGAAAATACCATTGAGGCGAGTGGTGGTTTCTTTACTGAGGATAATCAGAGTTTGTCAAAGTAACGATGCATTTCATCTATTACTTTTCCAGCGAGTAATATTGTCGCTAACAGGGTAGGGAGGACCATCAAGGCAAACATGGTGTCGATAATGTTGATAATTGTTGTCTGAGTCCATATCGCACACAAAGGCATGATGGCCAGGTAAACAAAAATATATTTATTTCCGATTCTTTTTCCAAACAGATAGCGTGCACATTTCAAACTGTAATAGGAATAGGTGATCATGGTTGAAAGTGCAAATAGTATAAAAACAAGATAGACAATCATGTCACCTATTCCAGGCAGTGTTTGATTAAAAGACATCGCTGTCATAACAACACCACTGACATCGGTATAGACACTTGAACTTAATATAACTAATGCGGTACAGGTGCAAACGATATGTGTGTCTATGAATGGACCTAGCATTGCTACCAGGCCTTCTCGTACCGGTTCTTTAGTCTGAGCAGCCCCATGTGCCATTGCTTCAGTACCAACGCCTGCTTCATTCGAAAAAATGGCCCGTTTGATTCCGGTAACGAGGACTTCTTTAAAGACTAAACCGGTTGCTCCTCCATAAACAGCCTCTTTTCCAAACGCTGAATAATAGATATCGCGCAATATAGTTGGTATGGCATCCATATTAATTGTAATGACGATAAGACTGCTTATGATATAAGCTAAAAACATAAAAGGAACAATATTTGCCGTTACTTTCCCGACACGTTTTATGTCACCTATTATTATGACGCCTATAATCAGTAATGCGGCTATACCGGTATAGAATGGCGCTATCGAAAATTCATTTTGTAACAGGCTTGCGAGTTGATTAACCTGGAACATAGGAATGCAACCAATTAAACCTGCCATGGCAAAGAGTATCGCAAGTGGTTTGAAACGTTTCCCCAGGCCACACTCAATAAAATACATCGGCCCACCTTGCTCAATACCATCTTCATCCTGTTTGCGATATAAGCAAGAGAGTGTGCAGGTAAAAAATTTAATGACCATACCAAACAAGCCAGCAACCCACATCCAGAATACAGCGCCGGCACCACCCATGCTTATAGCAATAGCGACACCGGCAATATTGCCCATACCGATTGTACCTGACAGGGCAACAGTCAAGGCCTGAAAATGTGATAGCTCACCCGGTACATTTTTTCTGTCATATTTCCCCGTTAAAATAGCAAAGGCATGAAAAAAACCGGTTAATGGTTTTAATCGCGAGATATATGAAAAGTAAAATCCGGTTGCCAGTATGAAAACAACAAGTGGTAGACCCCAAAAGAGGTCAACAACAATAGACCAGAATTGCTCAAATTGATTCATGGCTCTTTATATTAATTATTATCAGTCATTGCCAGTTTGTTTGACTTGCATTGAACATTAGCCAATCAGACTAGTCAAATGTGCATCTCTAATCAGCCACTTATTACTTATTTTAAGAATGTATAAAATATCGCTTATATTCATTTCGCTCTTTTTCTATACAGGGGCATCACTTCAGGCAGAAGTTGTTATCTCCAGTCCCATTACCCGTGTTAGTTTACTCGAGCTTTATACCTCCGAAGGATGCAGCAGTTGTCCTCCCGCAGATAAATTTTTAAGCAATCTTAAAACTCATTCCGGTCTATGGATTTCATTAGTCCCGGTTGGTTTTCATGTTGATTACTGGAATTATATTGGTTGGAAAGATCGATTTTCATCACCTGAGTATTCAGCAAGACAAAAACGGTATGCCAGTTCAAAAAATTTAAAAACAGTGTATACACCGGGATTTTTATTAAATGGAGAAGAATGGCGTTCATTCTTCGGTTTAAGGAAATTGTCTACTGATACAGATAAGGAAGCGGGCAGACTAAGCCTGCAGATTAATGATATGGATCTAGCGGTTGAATATAAGCCGACTGATAATATGACAGATAAGACATTAGTATTAAATGTTGCTGTACTGGGGTTCGACATTAAAACGGATGTGAAGTCAGGTGAAAATAGTAACAAAGAACTTAAGCATGATTTTACTGTGTTAGGTTATAAAACAATACCGTTATATAAAAACCAGTCAGCCTATGCAGTTATGACAGAGTTGCCGGATATTATTGAAACGGCACCGAGAATGGCTGTTTCAGCCTGGATAAATAAAGAAAATAATATGACGCCTATTCAGGCAGCAGGTGGATGGCTGGAGAATTAGATTAATAGTTAAAGTTACAGCTTTCGGTTGTGACGCGAAGCTTTTGGCTTCACCGCAATTTTAGATTTTATTTTTCAATTTAGCGCAGATGTATTTTCCGTCCGGTTGATTAGTTTGTTAGTTATTTTTGTTAAAAAGCCATTTTCGAGCTTCAGAAATGTCAGAAAATAAACGACCAGGAATCCCACGGTTAATAAATACAGATTCAATGAAGCGAAAGGTTTTAATTGCTTCTTGATTATGCTCAACCCAGGCTATGCGATATTTATTGGTAATACCTAGTTCGGAGAATAGTTTTAAGAGATCAAATGCTTCTGAGGTCTTGTGGGGGATTGTTGTGTTTGAAACACCAAGAACGTCGAAACACTGGTGTTCATTGCAGATGTCTCGTATTTGCGACCAAAGGCGGGATGAAGATTCATGGTTTCTCTCTCCATTAGAAATTACGTTTATATATTCACCTTCGAAAGTAATGCTAATTTAATTTTTCACAGATTCATCCTTTTAATAAATGCAAGTAAACGGTGAATCATTTCAGATCTTTTGCAGTTGATCCTGATGACAGGGTAATTGTAACCTGTTTGCGTTACAATTTAAGTGGTTTGTCATGAGCACTAATATAATTCAATACAATGTTAAAGAATTATAAGCACAAAGATGATGGTATGAAAATAAAAACATTTTCAGTTGTAAAGTCCCTGTTGTCCAAGATTAGAGATGTAACATATCTGCCTGCTTTAAAGATCGCATTAGTTTACGGCTTATTTTCTACACTATGGATTATTCTCTCTGACAGGATTATAGAGGCAATTGCCATAAATAAGGCTGCACTTTCTTCAATACAGACAATGAAAGGTCTTATATTTATTGTTATCACCACAGTATTGATCTTTATTTTGGTATATCGTTCCTTTAGGTCAAAAAATAACTCGATAGAGAAATTAGTGCACATCACCGTTGCCGTGGAATACAGTTCGGAAGCCATAACTATTAACGATACAGACGCGCTACACCACTACAGTGTTTT
>CAYMPA010000180.1:0-4869 GCA_964392105.1 uncultured Enterobacteriaceae bacterium | reverse complement strand
TTTTCAATAGCCGGGATAAATTGTCTGGGAATCACACCACCAACGATCTGATTCACAAACTCAAAACCCTCTCCTTTAGGAAGTGGTTCAATACGTAAAAAGACTTCACCAAATTGACCAGCACCACCAGTTTGCTTTTTATGACGATAATGACCATCAGCACTGGTAGTAATAGATTCTTTGTACGCAATACGTGGTGATCGAGTATCGACTTCTACATGATATTGGTCTTTTAATTTTTCCAAAACCATTCGTAAATGCAATTCACCCAACCCGCGTATAACAAGCTCATTTAAAACCGCATTATGCTCAACCATTAAACTTTGATCTTCGGCTACCAGTTTATGCAAGGCATCAGATATTTTTTGTTCATCCCCACGACTTTTTGTTTCTATTGCCAGGCCGTACATAGGTGCAGGTATATCTAAAGTTCTTAGATAAATTTGATCTTCATCATGTGAATCATGTAACACGGCATCAAAATGAATATCATCTACCTTTGCAACGGCACAGATATCACCTGGCATGCCTGATGTTATTTCACTATGTTTCTTTCCCTGAAGTTTTAGTAAATGTCCAACCTTGAAAGGTTTACGACCATCACCAATAAATAATTGACTGTCTTTTGTAACCGTACCCTGGTGAATACGAAATACACCTAATTTTCCAATGAAAGGATCAATACTGACTTTAAAAATATGAGCTAGTGCATGTGCATCAGGATTTGTTGTGAGTTCTATTTGTTCAGCCGATTCACCCTCACCTTTGATAAATTGAGGTGGATTTCCTTCTTTAGGATTCGGCATTAGTTTTGCGAATATTTCCAGTAACTCATCAATACCCGCCCCGGTCATTGCCGAGACAAAACATACCGGAATCAAGTGCCCCTCTCTCAAGGCCTGTTCAAATGGTTCATGCAATTGTTCAGGAGCGATCTCTTCACCTTGCTCGAGATAGACTTCCATCAACTCCTCATCAAGTTCAATTATTTGATCAATTATCTGTGTGTGGGCCTCGGCTACTGAGGAAAAATCGGTATCGTCACCCGTAGATTTAAAGAAACAATCTTCGACCTTTTCCCCATTTTTAGAAGGTAAATTTATCGGTAAGCATTCATTACCAAATGTTTCCCTGATATCTTCAAGTAGCTTTTGTAATTTAACCTGATCAACATCGATTTTATTGATAATGATTATCCGGTCCATGCCCCTGTCCCTGGCAACATCCATCATCTTGGAGGTCATCATTTCGATCCCGTTTTGCGCATTGATGACTACAGCGCAGGTTTCTGCTGCTGGTAATACACATAGTGCCTTGCCCATAAAATCCGGATATCCCGGGGTATCGATTAAATTAATATGTCCACCATGATAATCCATGCTGACAATGGCGCTTTCCAGGGAGTGTTGATGTTGTTTTTCCTGGGGATCGAAATCACTAATTGTCGTCCCTCTTTCGATAGAACCCATCGCATTTATTGCGCCTGATTTATGTAATAAAGCATCAACCAGCAGGGTCTTTCCTGCTCCACCATGCCCTACCAAAGCAATGTTACGTATATCATCTATTGAATAGCTGGCCATTAATACCCCCAAATTATTATTGTTATATCGCGCATGACACAGATATGGAATTATTTAGCGATTACTTAAAATATAGTGAATGTATCCCTATCATGAAAGGTAATAAAGCAAATAATTTCTCACGGCCTGCAAATTTTATATGAGGCAACATATTATTGTATAGGAATAGTCTCTGATCTGATGATTTTTTAATCAGTATCGTCGTGCAAAAGGTAGCCCTCTTCTACAGCTTTTTTGTGTTCTTCATCTGTTGTTACTTCACCACTTTCACTACCGCAGACAGGGCAAGAATTACAATTATCAGCATCGAAATGCACTATTTTCATACAATTATGACATTGATAGTAAGACATTTAACAATTGTAGCCCAGAATTTTATTAATAGTTTCACAAAAATATTCATTCAACAGACATATTTCTACAGCAATTGATATAGATCAATTTACATGCCAGCATGAATTTTATAATTCCTCTGGTATTGATTTCAAATTTTATCTAGATAGATTACTACGTATTAATGTAGTATGGATTTTCCTATTTGAAAATAAAATCATGCCTTTACTAAAACACGTCCGTTTTGGTGCATTTGTACGCGAAATTACAATGCGTCAAAAAGAAATTAGCTATAATGATTTAGCGCCTGAGATTAAACAGGACCAGGATGGAAACGATATAGCTTACCGTCCTCCCAAACTCGAATTACGTTCAATCGATATATATCGACTGGTTCAACCTTATTTCAAGGTACGATTAATTGACCAGATCAAGGCAGTATTCCCTTTAGCCATTTATCTGGTTTTATTTCAACTCATAATACTTCGTCAGAGTGTCACTGATTCGTGGATTATTACTGCGGGTTTATTGTCTGTGATTATTGGCCTTATGTTTTTTATGGAAGGTCTAAAAGTCGGCCTCATGCCTTTCGGTGAAACGATAGGTAATATTTTGCCGTCAAAAGCTAAATTACCAACGGTATTACTCATTGCTTTTTTACTTGGTATTGGCGTTACATTTGCTGAACCCGCTATTGGTGCATTAAAAGCAGCAGGTGCAATAGTCAATGTAGAACAGGCACCGTATTTATATTCTCTTTTAAACTCATGGTCTGATGTACTAGTACTCATGGTTGGCATGGGTGTTGGTCTTGCAGCCGTTCTGGGAACACTTCGCTTTATATATGGCTGGAGTTTAAAACCATTGATATACATGTCGTTAATACCAACCATTGGTTTATCCCTGTATATAATGACTGACAGTGAATTAAGCAAAATGTTGGGTCTTGCATGGGATTGTGGGGCTGTTACGACAGGACCAGTCACAGTACCATTAGTTCTTTCACTTGGGATTGGTATTGCGACAGCAGCAGGTAAAGGTCGTTCATCATTGTCTGGCTTTGGTATTGTAACGCTAGCATCATTATTCCCAATTATTGCAGTCGAACTCCTGGCAGTTTTTGTCTCTTTTATAGAAACACCAGAAATGATTATTAGTGAAGCTGCCTCTATTAGTAGCTCATCGACAACTTTAGGCTGGCATGAAAAGACACCCTACGTTGAGTTACTGTCAGGTATCCAAGCTATTATTCCATTAGTCCTGTTTTTGATGTTTATACTCGTGTATGTCCTGAAAGAAAAAATCAAACATCCAGGCACAATATTTTATGGAATATCCCTGTCTGTTGTAGGGATGATTATATTCAACATCGGTTTAAGTTATGGTCTTGCAAAACTCGGAAGTCAATCTGGCGGCCTGGTACCAAGTGCTTTCACACATATCGATCTTGTCAGAGGCTCTCCGTTATACGATTTTACATTAGGAATATGTATCGCACTTGCATTTGCATGGCTCCTCGGTTTTGGAGCAACTTTGGCTGAACCTGCATTGAATGCGTTAGGTATGACTGTTGAAAATCTGACTAATGGTGCATTTAGAAAAAAATTATTAATGTACGCTGTTTCATTTGGTGTTGGATGTGGTATAGCAATGGGCATCTTTAAGATTATTTATTCTATACCTATTGCCTACATTGTTATTCCTGGTTATCTGATTGCAATCGTTCTGACATATATGTCAACTGAAGAATTTGTAAATATTGCCTGGGACAGTGCCGGTGTAACGACAGGCCCGATAACAGTACCATTAGTATTAGCCATGGGATTAGGGTTTGGTCAAGCGGTTGGAGCAAGAGAAGGATTTGGTATTTTATCCATGGCATCAATTGGCCCTATCATTTCGGTTATGGCTACAGGACTATGGATTCAATGGAAAGTCAGAAAACGTCATGAAAGTGAAGATGAATTAGTTGAATCTATTGAAGGAGCCAGCTCATGAGTACACATAATATAGTTGTGTTGACAGATGTGGCATTGATTACTTGTATAGTTCAAAAAGGGTTAGCTGACACAATCGTAAGTGCTGCACAAGATGCAGGTGCACAAGGCGCTACCGTATTTTATGCCCGAGGTGGTGGTGTCAGAGAAAGACTGGGTATTTTGGGCATCGCTGTTGAAGTAGAAAAAGAAATTATAAATATAATTGTAGCCACAGATCAAATTGATCGCGTATTTGAAAAGATATACCTCGCCGGAAATCTCGACACACCGGGGATGGGGTTTATGTATGTCACACCATTAGAAAAAGCAGCGACTTATATCCCGAAAGACATTGCTGATAAATTAACTAGTGATACTGAATAGTCAATCAAAATAACGAAAGAAAAATAATGGATAAATTAAATTTTCCCGAAGATAAACTGATAACCTGTATATTGCCAAAAGGTTTGGCTTTCCCGATTTTAGAAAAATTAAAAGATGAAAAAGGTATCAATAGAGCGAATATTAATTCAGGTCGCGGAATGGGGAAAATCACACCTCTAGCCTATCGAGGTGTTGGCGGACAGGGCGAAAAAGACATATTAAAGGTTATAGTTAGTCAAAACCAGGCAGACGAAATATTTTATTACATCTATGAAGAAGCGGATATAAACAGACCGCATGGTGGAATTATCTACATGAGTCAACTTGGTATGTCGACACCCTATACACTGCCAGATATACCAGACGAAAAATAAACCTTAAATATCACCATACATAGTACAGGTTAATAGAAAAACTAGATTTTTTCACAGTGAAACACCACTGCAGCATGAGGATCATTTGAGGGAGTACCACCAAAATAGATAGTGCTATGATCGGCAAGTATTTCTTCTTCTCTATGTAATCGCAAAGTCCATCCATTCGCAGAATAAACTACAGTACCATTTGTACAAATATTTTGTAAATGAAAT
>CAYMPA010000179.1:0-4882 GCA_964392105.1 uncultured Enterobacteriaceae bacterium | reverse complement strand
ATACCGCTTTTTTGCATCGAATTCAAACGAATTTCTCGTATTTTTTTATTCTTTGGTAAAATTCGAGGAATTCGATGCAACATTTTTTATCCGCCCCCTAAAATACTGAAGACCCCAAATTTTTAAAAACCCCTTGACATTCTCACTAAATATTTATATAATAAGTTACCGTGAATGTTCACGGTGCTAATGACAGGTTGGAGGAAATTGACCAACCGGATTAGCATCACAATCTTTTTACTCGAAGTGGAGGAGAAAAATGTCTAGAAAACCGTTTGTTTTGTTTTTGAGTTCCTTGGTAATGATGTTGCTGCTTGTTGCTTGCGGCGCTACAACACCTGCGCCGGTTAGTGAGGCCACCGTAGCTCCTGTGCCTACGGCGACCACGGCTGCTGAACCGGCAGCAAAGTCTGCCGATGAGGTCACCATTACATGGTTACGGTTAGCCGAATGGAGTGAGGCAGACCCAGCCATTATTCAAGCTTTTGAAGATGGTCACCCTGGAATCAAAGTGAAAGTGGAGGAAATTCCATTTAGTGAACTTACCACCCAAATCAATTTACGCTTCGGCGCAAGCGATGATTCGATTGACGTTATTTCTGCTGATGCACCCTTAGTCGCATCATATGGGTATCGGCGTTGGTTACTTCCATTAGATGGCATTTACACGCAAGCCGAATTAGACGATTTCTTGCCTTCAGCGATAAAAGCGGGGACTTATAACGGTCAATTAATTGCTGGTCCTCAAAGTACTTCAACTCAATTGCTATATTATAATGCGGACGCTTTTAAGGCGGCGGGTGTCACACCTCCCGGGCAAGATGAACGTTGGACCTGGGAACAAGTTGCCGATACGGCTCAAAAAGTTCAAACGGCAGACGCAGATGGCAATGTTAATGTTTGGGGATTCCAGTGGGAGCAAACGACCGCACCATATCAATTGTTGCCACTCATGGGTTCACTCGGTGGCCAATATATCGGTGATGATGGCTTGACGGTTGACGGCATCGTCAACTCAGAACCGTGGATTAAAGCCGCGACATTCTATTATGATATGTTCAATACCAATAAAGTTTCACCTCAAGGCGATGCGGTAAATGGCACAGATTTGTTCGTGAATGGAAATTTGGCTATGCTGGTTGCCGGCCCTTGGCAAATTGCTAATTTCGCTGAAAACGCTACATTTGAGTGGGGCGTTTCCCGCCACCCCAACTTTGAGGGTAATGATATTGCTACAACAACAGGCAGTTGGCATTTAGGCGTAAATTCATTGTCCAAACATCCAGATGCAGCCAAAGAATTTGTTCGATGGATGACCACCGGAAAAGGTGCAGAAATGTGGTGGCGTGATGGAAGCCACGATTTCCCCGCACAACAATCTGTATTAGCGATGTTCGCCACAAATGCTGATTTTGATACAGCTCCGCTGTCCTTTAATCGTGTTGCGGCTGATGAAGCAACCGTTAACCCGGTTCCCCGACCGGTCACGGTGGGCTACTTGGAATATGATCAGATTTTCCGTGATACATTCCAGGATATTAGAACTGGAACCGATCCGGAAACAGCGTTGAACACAATGGTTGACCGACTCAAGAGCGAGTTCGCAAAATACCAATAATCATGTAAAACTTTAAAAAAGCAGGTATGGAGGAGACAGACTCTCCATACCTGCTTTTTCGCAGCGGCGTATAAATTTAGTGGAGAGCTTGAGATGAAATTGAAGAGGGATTTCTTTGTTCCGTATCTGTTCTTATTTCCAGCAATTGCATTACTGATAATTTTTAATCTCATCCCTGCAATAGCGACTTTCCAAAAAAGCCTGTATGCAGCGTCGGCAATACGAGGTGCTGCTCCTGCTTTTGTAGGGTTGGGAAATTTCGTCCGAATTTTCAACGATCCTGTTTTCTGGAAATCGGTTAAGGTAACACTTTTATTCAGTCTCATTGTCAACCCGTTTCAAACTGTTTTTGCGCTGGGTCTCGCGCTCATTGCCAACCAACGGTTATTGGGTATCAGGTTCTTCAGGAGCATTTACCTTTTGCCCGTGGCGGTCTCCATCAATGTTACGGTGATTATCTGGGGTTTAATGGTTGATTCAAACGCAGGATTGATCAATGGTATTCTGAATTTTCTAAACTTAGCTGAACAAGCCTTTCTTACTTCTCCGAGGCAATCGCTTTTAACCATTATTATGATCATTTCTTGGAAAGGTATTCCCTACTGGGCGTTATTCTTCATCGCTGCAATGCAAGGTATCCCACTATCTGCACTGGAAGCGGCAGTTATCGATGGTGCAAATCAATGGCAAGTGCTAACTCGGATTATTATCCCTATAATTCGCCCTGTAATTCTTTTTGTGCTAATCGCTGATACCATCGTCAATTTCACCCTTTTTGTCCCCATACAATTACTCACGCAAGGCGGCCCTCAACTTTCTACGGATTTAGTTATGTATGAAACCTATCGGCGAGGGTTCATTTATGGAGATCTTGGATCTTCCTCTGTCATGCTAACAGCGATGTTTCTGGTAATATTGGGTATCATCGGACTGCAATATTTGTTGTTACGTTCTCGTAATCAAGCTTGAGGTGCTGTTGTGGCAAACAAAAATTCTGCAAATCAAAATTTTAACGTTGGGGTAAACAAAAGAATGCCCAGCGTTGGGAAAATGCTATTATCCACCATAAAATATTTGTTACTGATTGGGGCTGCAATTTTGGTTATTGTCCCATTACTGTGGGCATTTTCAGCCTCATTCACCCCGCTGGAAAAGACGTTCGAGTACGCTTACCCCTTCACTTGGAAAGCATTTTTCCCGGTTGATTTCACGCTCGAAGCCTATACAAGTATTTTTGCACGAGGTTTCGGACGTGCCATGGTGAATACATTAAGCCTTGGAATTATAACCGTAATTATTGGTGGATTCATTTGTACATCTGCCGGTTTTGCTTTCTCTCGTTTTAGTTTTCCGGGCAAAAAACTTTTGTTTCTTATTGTACTCATTACATTTACCATACCTGCTGATCTGACTGTAATTCCTCGTTACATCATGATTAAAAATTGGGGATGGATTAATACATGGCAGGCGCTTTTAGTTCCTCTGCTTGCCAACAGCCTGATTATTTTTATGACGTATCAGTTCTTTGGGGATTTTCCTCAGGAAATAATTGACTCTGCGAGGGTTGATGGAGCCTCTTGGCTTAGGGTTTATTTCTCTATAGTGTTGCCGATTTCGAAACCAATCTTGATAACTTTAGCGCTGTTACTTTTCCTCAGTCAATGGGACTCGTATTTTTGGCCACTTTTAGTGACTCCCGATCAAAAATTCCAGGTGGTGCAACTTGCTATTTCAGAATCTGTGCAGGAGTACCAGACTTTTTGGAATGAGTTGCTAGCTGGGTCGATGCTTGCCGCCATTTTGCCGATCTTATTGGTGTTACCATTCCAGCATTATTTTATCAATGCAGTGGTTGGTGGCGTTAAGGAATAGCGGGAATAGCAGTATTATCTGATGAGCACAATAAAATTATTGCCTTTTACACAATTCGATAATCTAACTAACTTAATGGAGTATGACTATGAACTTTCCAACAATATCGGACGCAACCCGCTTTGCTAAACTCCAGCCACCCACTGGATTAATCCGGGTCGTGGTGGACACAGACACTTACAATGAAATTGATGACCAATTTGCGCTCGTCCATGCCCTGCTCTCGCCAGAAAAATTGTCAGTCGAAGGAATTTACGCGGCACCATTTTTCAACCATCGTTCAACCAGCCCGGGTAATGGGATGGAAAAGAGTTATGAAGAGATACTTCGTTTGTTAGATAGACTTAATGTGCCTTCAAAAAACCTTGCTTATCGTGGGTCAAACGGTATTCTAACAGATTATGACCATCCCTATACCAGTGACGCGGTCAATGACCTCATTGAACGTGCCATGAAATCTGACGAGCCACTATATGTTGTTGCAATTGCGGCATTGACCAATATTGCCTCTGCTATTTTGATTGAACCAAAGATTATAGAGAAAATTGTTGTAGTCTGGCTGGGAGGCAATGCACTGCATTGGCCCCATACGAACGAGTTTAATCTATCGGGTGATGTGCTGGCATCAAGATTGGTACTTGATTGCGGTGTGCCACTGGTGTTGATTCCTTGTGCAGGAGTCACGACGCATTTACGATCAACCGTTCCTGAAATTGAGCAATATGTTCAGGGGCAAGGTGCAATCGGTGATTATCTGGCCGAGACATTTAAGAGCTACAATGATAATCATTTTGCATGGTCTAAAGAGATATGGGATGTTGTGACTGTCGCTTATTTACTCAATGCGGATTGGGTTCCTTCCAATATTGTATCTAGTCCGATTATCGCCCAAGGAACAACCTTTGATGTGCGTAATCAAGTGCCGATGTCACGGACACAACACTCGTTGACTTGGAGTTTTGACCATTCTCGCCATCAAATTCGCTCTGCTTATTATGTGCAGCGCGACCCCATTTTCAAGGATTTGTTTGCAAAACTGGAACGGTTTGCAAATGGGCAACTGAATTTATCAACAAAATAACAGGTGATTGAGATGGGCAGCATTATCATTGCCGGTAGCATCAATATGGATATAGTCGCAAGAATGGCGCATCTCCCACGTCCGGGTGAAACCGTATTTGGAAACGAACTACATTATATTCCCGGGGGGAAAGGTAGTAATCAAGCTGTGGCGGCATCTCGATTAGGAGAGAATGTCTATCTTGTGGGGAAGCTTGGGAACGATGTTTTTGGGCAATCTCTTACTGATTTCTTGAGTAATGAACAGCTCAAACTCGATTTTCTCTCTCGTTCAGATACGCATCCAACGGGGGTGGCGCTTATAACATTAGA
>CAYMPA010000178.1:0-4984 GCA_964392105.1 uncultured Enterobacteriaceae bacterium | reverse complement strand
GATTCTCCTTCCCGCTTCAGCTTACCTCATTCGAGGTGTTTCCTTTATATGACATTAAAGGAATTAGAAAATCTGGTAAAAATCAAAACACTAAAAGTTGAACCACCAGATCAACAAGAATTTGATCGAATGCTTGAATCGGTAAAGCGCTGTCTTAAAGATTCCAAGGTGGATGGATTGTCTGAGGGGGGAAAGTTTTCGTGTGCTTATACAGCATCACATATATTGTCTTTAGCTGCATTGCGTTGGCACGGTTATCGTTCTAATAATCGTTACCAGGTATTTCAATGTTTGGCTCATACTGTAGGCTTTGACGTAGTTAAATGCAGAATGCTTGGTAAATGTCATAATCTAAGAAATGTTGCGGAGTATGAAGGTCATTTGGAGATAACACCGCAATTATTAGATGAGTTAATTGTGATAACAGAAGAGTTATCAGTATTAGTCGAAGCAATGGGACCGGTTGCAAAAGATATCTAATAATTATTCACAATTTACTTTATGGAATTTAAGACTGTCTCGTGACATCAACGCTTCAGGAAAATCTCTCCAATCAGGCAAACTCAGTACACTTCAGACCACGTTTCTTAATAAACCGCAATGAAAGAATATAAAGTAGTTAGAGCTTATTTATGAAAGAGATAAGCTGCAATACGAACGAGCTAAAGATCTTGATATATTGGCTTGTATTTAGTTTCAGGCTTCTGGAACTAAGATGGATTGCGCCAGGACGCCGGGTCCAGGTTATAGAATCTTTTGAGTTGTCGATATAAGTCCGGAAGTTTTTTCTTCATCTGTGTGGGTTTTTCGAAGAAGGATTCTGTTGCCACGGCAAAGAATTCCGCTGGCGAGACTGCGCCGTATTCATCTATGACTGTGTTAGACCCTTTATCCACTCTAATCAGTAGTGATTCATATTCTTTGCTCAGTACTTCCGCCCATTCTGCGTAGTGGGAGCTGTCTCGAAGTACGGGGAGACCGTTCATGATTTCATTTGCCTCATCCAGCTTATGGGCGAATTCATGTAGCACAACATTGTGTCCTTCACTATGGTTCAGTGACCCGCGCATAACATCTGCCCACGACAAGACGATGGGGCCACGGTGCCAGGACTCACCCGCTCTAACACTATCTTTGTTGACTTCAACCAAGCCATCGTATTGGACTTCCTTGCTAATATAGGTGTTTGGATAAACAAGGATAGATGTAAATCCCGGAAAGCAATGTTTGTCCCGCTTTAACAGGAGAAGGCAGGCATTCCCGGCTATTGTTATCCGGATTTCATCTGAAATCTCCAAACCAGCACAGCCAAGGAATTCTTTTTCGTCCAGGAAGATATTGATCCGCCCATGTAGCTCTTTGCGGAGGTTTTCCGGTAGCAAGGCGACTATTGCTACATTACTTTCCAGTAACTGAATCCATTCTGGTGGTAATGGTTTTATGAAAAGCTTATTTCGCCGGGCGTGTTGAAATCGCAACCGTATCACCCAGACCAAAATGATTACAAAGATGATGGCAAATATTTTGGCGAAGAAGATAAGGATAGGGGACATTGATAAGTTAATTAAAATCCATGCTGTAAAATCCAGGGGTCAGATTACTTGAAAATATTATTATTTTACATTCCCCTTTTGATTTGCCGGGTGGTGAGGCTGCGGTAGCGGAAAAATTACACGATATAATTTTTAGCTTACTTTTTTTAGTGGCCGAATTTTCTTGTGCGTTTGCATGGATTGCCATAGATCCCAGTCGCGTTGAAGGTTAAGCCAGAGTTCCGGCCCTGTTTTCAACGCCTCTCCAAACGCCAGCGCTGAGTCCGCCGTCACTCCTCTTCGGGTATTTACGATCTCGTTCAGTCGTGCATATGTCCAGCCCAGATGCTTGGCGAATTCCCTTTGCGATACCTCGAGTGGCTCAAGAAATTCCTTAAGCAGCATTTCACCGGGATGTGTTGGTGGTCTGTTTTTCGGTAACATCGTTATATTTCTCATCTGTGGTAGTCAATTATTTCAACATCTATCGCATCATGCTTATCCCAAAGGAAAATAATTCTCCACTGATCGTTGATGCGGATATTCCAGTAGTCGGTTCGATTACCTCGTAATTTTTCAAGCCGGTTTCCGGGAGGTACTTTTAAAACACCAGGTTCAGTTCTACCACCTCGATTTTGTCTCCTGAGTCGTTCTACCTCCTGCGTCCTTGCAGTCGTACGTCCATGTAGGCAACCGCTCCCAGCGTTGCTCTACCTTCCTACATCCCTGTAGGTCGCAGCACGTCAGTGATTTATTTTTAGAGGTGTTTTTTTTATTTGCTATGCTTAATTGTATATCAATTGAATGGACACTCTTTAGTTCAAGCATAGGGTAAGATCGATTCTTATATGAACAGGGGATAGATCATGAAGGCAAGATATGTTGGTTTTGGTGAAATTGAAATCGACGGCCAGTTTTACGACTTTGACGTGATTATCGACGAAGGCAAGATTCGCAAGCGGAAAAAGAAGCGTTCCAAACCCTATCGTGAACAGTATGGTCATACACCACTTTCGGTTGATGAAGAAATTCCCTGGGGTGAGGAAAGCTTGATTGTCGGTACGGGTGCTTACGGTCAGTTGCCGGTTATGAAAGAGTTCTTTGAAGAGGCCAAAAAACGGGGTATTGAGATCATATCTGTACCAACCGATGAGGCTTGCAAGATCATTTCAGAAAAGAAAGACAAGAAGATTCATGCGATCTTGCATGTTACTTGCTGATTATGTCAAAAATTGATTGTTCATTTTGTAATACCCCTGAATCAAAATATTTAATTCGAAATGAGTTATGTTATGCACTATTAGATCAAGATCCTGTTTCTGAAGGTCATGTTTTGATTATTCCATTTCGTCATTTTTCAAATTATTTTGATGTTACAGAAGAAGAAAAAAATGCCATTTGGTCGCTTGTAGATGATGTGAAGCATGTAATCAGACAGGAAAACAGCCCAGATGGTTATAATGTTGGGATTAATATTGGTCGAGCAGCAGGACAAACTATTCCTCACTTACATGTTCATGTTATTCCCAGATATGAAGGTGATATGGCAGATCCCCGTGGTGGTATTCGTGGCGTAATTCCTGAGAAACAAAAATACTGATTTATATTAATAAGTGATCTTGAATAGATAATTTCACTTCGTAAATCCAGCCTCATATTAATCAGAGATTAAACTATACCTTTCGGTCTTTCGTGTTTTTATTGGGCTATAATTATTTTCAACGGTTATCGTTTTTTTAGCTGATGAGGTTGAGGTGAAACAAACAAAGTCACCTGCTTTTCAAACAACACGCCGTTCGTTTTTAAAGTCGGTTAGTGGTTTGGTTTTGGCACCCGTTACGTCTTTTACGCCGTTGTCATCGCTGTTAGCTGATGATGGTGTGGCGTCTCCCATTATCACCCGGGCTATTCCTGCTTCCGGTGAGATGTTGCCCGTGATTGGGATGGGTTCCTGGCAAACGTTCAGTGTGGGGAGCAATAAAACCGATCGTGCGCGTTGTGTAAAGATATTACAGACGTTTTTTGATCGGGGCGGTGGCATGATTGATTCTTCGCCCATGTATGGTTCTTCGCAAGAGGTCATCGGTTATTGTCTGGCGCAACTGCAACCTCATCCCGGTTTATTTTCAGCGACCAAGGTCTGGATTGTTGGTAAGTCTTTCGGTATTTATCAGATGGAATCGGCCCATGCGTTGTGGGGCGTGCCACAGTTTGATTTGATGCAGATCCATAATATGTTGAATTGGCGCACGCATTTGGAAACCCTGAAGGAATGGAAGGCCGCAGACCAAATACGCTATATCGGTATTACCACCTCGCATGGGCGGCGGCATGCAAAGTTGGAAAAAGCATTACTGGAAGAAGATTTTGATTTTGTACAGTTTACTTATAACGTGGTTGACCGCGAGGCCGAGCAACGTTTGTTACCGCTTGCCGCTGAGCGTGGGATTGCCGTGATTATTAATCGGCCATTTCAACGCGGTGCGTTGTTTGATCTGGTTAAGGATAAGCCCTTGCCTGCCTGGGCCGCCGAGTTTGATTGCGATAATTGGGCGCAGTTCTTTTTAAAGTTTATCGTGTCGCATCCCGCTGTAAGCTGCGCGATTCCCGCCACCTCGCAGGTGGCGCATATGCAGGAGAATATGGGGGCGGCTTATGGTGTGTTGCCAGATAAAGCCATGCGTGCACGAATAATCAAATACTTTTCTGGTTGATACATTAGTTAGTATCGTTAGTATCAACGTTGTAATTTTTTATTGTTAGACAACGGAATATTTTTGCTATTTCGATAATGAATAATTTTTTATACAAAGGAGAAAAATAATGGAAAAACGATTCGCCCTCTCCGTATTGCTCACCGCCGTTTTATTTATGTTTACCCAGGTCAGCTTTGCCGAATCAGATAATGATGATGATCATTTTTCCAAGGAACGTGATCGACTTGTTGCAGAGATGCAAGACAAGATGAAATGCATCAAGAGATCAAAAAATTGGGACGATGTGGAAGATTGTCACGAACGGGCAGAACGCATGCAAAAGAAACGACGTCTTAAGGAGTTAAAGGAAGAACAGAGGAGACTGGAAGAAGAACTTGAACAAGAACATGATTAAACCAATAAATGTGGCTCATTGAACAAATTACATAACAGAAAATTATTGAAACCATTCTCAATGGTGAGTTGGATAATTTACCAGGACAGGTGCAACTGCTTTGTCTGGATTATGATCGTTTTGTACCTGAGGAACTGCGTGTTGCTTATCGTAATTTGAAAAACTCAGGCTTTCTGCCGCCTGATGTGAACCTGAGAAAAGAAATCGCTGGTGTGAATCAACTATTGGCTGAAGTAGTTTCAAATGACGAACAGATCAAACTCGGTAAACGAATGAAATATTTATTTGTAATACCTCAGACTTAACCAAACATTCTAAAGAATCTGGTTTTGATATAATCT
>CAYMPA010000177.1:0-5041 GCA_964392105.1 uncultured Enterobacteriaceae bacterium | reverse complement strand
ATACGCTGTAATCTATTAGTCATAGTTATTAACGTAATAAAATCTTAAATGGGTTATAAAATTACATGCATAAAAAAAGGGACTTTAAGTCCCTTCTTGTGGAGCTAACCCTGAATTTAGGGTGCCTCTGAAAATAAAATTATTTTTGTGAGAGCAAGGAAGTACCGCGCGCAAAAACGCAGTGTATAAGTAATACATGAGTATTTGAGCACGGAACAGACGCAGCTATCACGACAAAATCGCCTGGAGCGATTTTGAGTGCTAACCCCGAAGGGGTGAGCCTCAAGGAGGAGGCGAACAAAATAAGACATTTTCGGAGATGCCCTTTATTCATTGACCGCCTTCATACTTAAACGAACACGACCTTGTCTATCAACTTCGAGTACCTTGACTTGTACCATCTCACCTTCGCTAAGTTTGTCACTGACGTTCTCTACGCGTTCTTCACAGATTTGCGAAATATGAACCAGACCGTCTTTACCAGGCAGAATATTTACAAAGGCACCAAAGTCCATCAATTTGGCTACACGGCCTTCATAAACCTTACCTACTTCAATATCTGCCGTGATTTGTTCAACACGTTTCATTGCTTCATCACCGGCCGCCTTGTCTGTCGCCGCAATCTTGACGGTACCATCATCATCGATATCAATCGTTGCGCCTGTTTCTTCGGTGATTGAACGTATAGTTGCACCACCTTTACCGATGACGTCCCGAATCTTGTCAGGATGGATCTTGATGGTTGTAATACGTGGCGCAAATTCAGACATTTCATTTTTATGGATTGATAACACTGCATTCATCTTACCAAGGATATGTAAACGACCTTCTTTAGCCTGATGTAGGGCAACTTCCATAATTTCTTTGGTAATACCATCGATCTTGATATCCATTTGTAAGGCGGTAATACCTTTCTCAGAACCAGCAACCTTGAAGTCCATATCACCCAGATGATCTTCATCACCCATGATGTCTGAAAGAACGACAAACTTTTCTTCTTCTTTAATCAGTCCCATTGCAATACCGGCAACAGGCGCATCCAGTTCAACACCCGCATCCATCAGTGCCAGGCTACTGCCACAAACCGATGCCATGGAACTTGAGCCATTGGATTCAGTGATTTCAGAAACAACACGAATGGAATAGGGGAATTCATCCATATTCGGCATTACACCCAAAATACCACGTTTAGCCAGACGACCATGACCGATCTCACGACGTTTTGGTGTACCAACACGACCGGTTTCATTGACACAAAATGGAGGGAAATTGTAATGAAACATAAAAGGCTCTTTACGTTCACCTTCAATTGCATCGATGATTTGAGAATCGCGTTGCGTACCTAGCGTTGTGATGACGATTGCCTGTGTCTCACCCCGAGTAAATAATGCAGAGCCATGTGTACGAGGTAATACGCCCGTTTCAATTGTAATAGGACGAATAGTTTTTGAATCACGTCCATCAATACGATTTTCACCCGCCAATACACTACTACGAACAATATGGCTTTCAAGTGCTTCAATTGCACCAACAATCTCACCAGCCGACCATTGCGGTTCTCCAGCTTCGGTCATTGCCTCAACAATTTCATTTTTAATTTCACTTAAACGTTCTTTACGATCAAGTTTGTCTTGAATGCTATAGGCTTCACGTACCAGATCGCCCGCACGTGTTTGAATTTCGTTTTCAAGTGCTTCGTCTTTATCAGTCGCAGTCCAATCCCAGACTTTCGTATTT
The DNA here is from genome assembly GCA_964392105.1 of uncultured Enterobacteriaceae bacterium. GTDB lineage: Bacteria > Pseudomonadota > Gammaproteobacteria > Eutrophobiales > Eutrophobiaceae > UBA7359. The sequence continues at coordinate 3,304 of CAYMPA010000177.1, read as the reverse complement.
GCTTCTTCAGCCAGTGCTTTTATGTTTTCAATAACTACCTGGAACTGTTCATGGCCAAACATGACAGCGCCTAACATTACATCTTCAGGTAACTGCTTTGCTTCTGATTCAACCATCAAGACAGATGAACTGGTGCCAGCAACAACCAGATCCAATTCAGATTCTTCTAATTCGCTGTACGACGGATTGAGTAAGTATTGCCCATCCTTGTAACCAACACGCGAAGCACCAACAGGGCCATTAAATGGCGTACCCGAAAGACAAATCGATGCCGAGGCACCGATGATGGCGGGTATATCAGGATTGATATTTGGATCAAGCGACAGAACTGTTGCAATGATTTGAATTTCGTTTTTAAACCCTTTCGGGAAAAGTGGTCTGATGGGACGGTCGATCAATCGACAGGTTAAGGTTTCTTTCTCTGATGGACGACCTTCTCGTTTAAAAAAACCGCCCGGTATTTTACCTGCGGCATAGGTTTTTTCCTGGTAATCGACAGTTAAAGGGAAAAAGTCTTGACCTTCTCTCGCCTCTTTTTTAGCTACACAGGTGACGAGTACAACAGTATCTCCCATGCCAACCATGACGGCACCGTCTGCCTGCCTGGCTATTCTGCCTGTTTCTAAAGTGACTTTTTGATTACCGAACTGAAATTCTTTTGTTACCACGCTCATGGATTGTTCCCTAACAAGAAATGTTTATTTAGTATTTAAAGATGTTTGAATTTACAAAAACGTTAAAACCCGCAATAGCGGGTTTTTTGATAGCGTTTCCTCATTGGCGAATGCCGGAAAAAATATTACTTACGCAGACCAAGACGACTAATCAAATCGCGATAGCGATTGAGATCTTTATCTTTCAGGTAATCAAGCAACTTACGCCGCTGATTTACCATACGTAACAGACCCTGTCTTGAATGATGGTCTTTAGTATGTTCTTTGAAGTGTCCTGACAAATCAGTAATGCGAGACGTCAGCAAAGCGACCTGTACCTCTGGAGAACCGGTATCATTTGTGCCGCGCTGATAATCTTTGACTATCCCTGCCTTCTGTTCACAACTTAATGTCATATTCAAATACTCCTGCAAACTTACTCGTATCAAATTTGGCGCGTATTGTACCCGCGCATATCCAGTGGAACAAGCGAAACATCGATTTGTTTCTGCCTATTAAATAAAACCTGTTTGTTGCTGATTAATCAGACGCTTAGGTGCAACACGACCGTCTTCAGTAACCTCTCCTAAACCAATAAATTGGTCCGAATTGTTATATATTCTTAATCGCCCTGATTTAGGCAGCCCCGGGACCATGACCGCTTGCCCTTGGCAAAGATAATATGCAATATCTTCAGACAGACGGATCTCAGGAAAATCAGTCAGCGCAATATCCATTGGCAACAACAAATTATCCAGTTGTTCAAGCCCCTGTTCAGCAGCCTCTTGCAACTGTGATGGCGTTACCATCTGCGATTCATGAAAGGGACCCGCTCCCAGTCTACACAAGGTTAATATGTGAGCACCACAATCTAATTCCTGACCTATATCATCTACCAGGGTCCTTATATAGGTTCCTTTTGTACAAAATACACGTATCTCAAACTCATCATTCACTAAATCAAGCAGCTCAATACTATGTACAGTGATATTTCTCGCCTTTCGCTCGACTTCAATACCCTTATAAGCGAGTTCATACAGACGCTGACCTTTGTGTTTAAGTGCAGAATACATTGGTGGTATCTGTTCGATTTCACCAATAAATTTTTTAAGGACCTGCTTCATATCTGATTCAGATAGTTCAGGAACGGTCTTGCTACTAATCGTTTCTCCAGCGGCGTCACCCGTTGTTGTGGTCTCACCCAACTTACAACGTGCACGATAGGTTTTACTCGAGTCTAATAAATAAGCCGATACTTTAGTCGCTTCACCTAAACAGATAGGTAATAAACCTGTCGCAGGCACATCAAGATTTCCGGTATGTCCTGCTTTATTGGCATTATAAATACGTTTTACATGTTGCAGCGCTCCGTTGGAGCTCATACCAGCGGGTTTATTCAGCACCAGAATACCGCTGATATCTCTGCCTTGTTTTTTTCTTCGCCTACTCATTAAAGCTTACCTCTAAAAATGCACTTTTTTCGCGATTGCGTCGTCGTCTCCGTGCTCAAATGACCACCATGGATGGTGGGAATGCAGTTTTTGCAGGAGCAAAAAACTGCCCTCTGTATTCCGGTTCTCGGCTTTGGCATCCTGCATCGCTCTCGGTCTCCGTTCCAGACTCGACTCTACCGATTACGTCCATGTAATCGTACCTCCTGCACACCCCTCAAGGGGGTCCATGCAGTCGTCCGCGCGGTGTCTCCTTGCACTCACAAAAAAATCACTATTCCTAGAGGAACCTTTAAGACGACTTATCACTATAATTGTGGCTGACAGAATCAATAATGTCAGTAAGACGTTGAGCACGTTCGATTGATTCATCATATTTAAAACGTAAAGACGGCACACCTTTTGATGTCATCATGCGTGATATTTCATGGCGAAAATGACCTGCTTGCCCATTCAATTCAACAATAAGTTCTTCATTTGTCTGCATGGATCTCGATGCCTTTATGCCCGCTCTATGGGTGCCTTGAGGGTGCGCAGGTAAGGGCGATTTGTCAGGAACAGAATCGCTAGTATCATTATTATTTAGTGCGGTGATATAAACAGTGGCATTTTTCAAGTCTGGACTCACATCGACATTGATGAGAGTAATCATGCCGTACTGATTTAAAGGAAACTCGCGTTGGATTAAAACAGAAAGTTCTTCTTTAATAAACTGAGCAACTCGACGGTTACGCCCGAATTCCTTCGGCATGGTTTAACCTAGAAGCCGTAGTTGGACTTGTTTGAGTGTGCGTATTTCAGGTTCAGTTGCGCCGACTAGAAAGCCGCACATAGTTATGTACAGGACGTACAGTATGCTGGTTTTGCAGGAGCAAAAACCAGCGATTCTACGTAAGGCTTTTGCTGTCAAGCAAATGGACCTGAAATACGTGAAATCAAATAAGTAGGCATAGTTAACCATGAGGAAAATGCCTAACACATAACAAGATCTTTGTTTATTGCACATAATTATGATTCAGCGCTGATCAACTGCGGTTTCTAAGTTTAATCAGATATTACGTTCGATACTGATTCGTTCGAACACTTCGATCTGATCACCTTCTTTTACGTCGTTGTAATTTTTTACACCGATACCGCAATCAAAGCCTGACTTGACTTCATTCACGTCATCTTTAAAACGACGCAATGATTCAAGTTCCC
>CAYMPA010000176.1:0-5053 GCA_964392105.1 uncultured Enterobacteriaceae bacterium | reverse complement strand
TAATTGTGTCAAATTGTTTCTAATATTATAACTATATGATTGTATAGATAAAAAAGGATTGGGTAGTATGTATTTATTATTATTAAGTTGCTAATGATTTTTATGTGAAGGCCGTTATCTAGTTGTGGGAGCGGTGAATGCTTGCATAAGCATATCCGCTGAAAATTTGTCTCCACCTGCTGTGTTTCAATAACAGTAGGTTTAGATAGGAGTACTAAAATGGCTTTATCAATTAATACTAATGTGGCCTCACTAACGGCCCAACGCAATTTGTCAAATACAAGTAATGATCTGGGCACCACATTACAGCGACTTTCATCAGGTCTTCGTATCAATAGTGCCAAGGATGATGCTGCGGGTTTAGCGATTTCTGAGCGCTTTACTACTCAGATTCGTGGTCTTAATCAGGCAGTAAGAAATGCCAATGATGGTATTTCTTTTTCACAGACGGCTGAAGGTGCTCTTAGTACTGTTGGCTCATCACTTCAGCGTATTCGTGAACTGGCTGTACAGTCGGTGAATGATACCAACTCCTCGACCGATCGAGCTGCACTGAATAACGAAGTTCAGCAGTTGGTTGCTGAAGTTAGTCGAGTATCTAGTGCTACCCAGTTTAACGGGCAAAATATCCTTGATGGTACTCTATCCAACCTGACTTTTCAGGTAGGTGCGAATCAGAATCAGACTATCTCAGTTTCAGGAGTTGATGCGCGTACATCTCAGATGGGTGCACGTGTATCTACAAGTGCATCAATAAGTCAAACGGGCCTTGCAGCTGCGATCACTGCGAATAATCTGGTCATTAATGGTAATTCTGTTGATCTGACGGGTGATACAACCGTTAATGACGTTATTAACTCGATTAATGCGGTTGCTTCAGATTCTGGCGTACAGGCATTAAAAGCTAATTCGGTTTCTACAGCTTCTGCTGGTCTGGCTGTAACGACAGTAGGTACAGTTAGTATTAATGGTGCTCAGGTTACACTGCAATCAGCTGCCAATGCACAAGCCAATCTTGATGCAATTAACTCTGTATCACTACAAACAGGTGTTACAGCTACTGCTGGTACTACAGCTAACCAGATTGTACTCTCAAATTCTTCAGGTTCTGATATTGTTGTTGATAACACTGGAACTGGTCAGTTAGGTGCGGTAGCTACTACCGAAACCTATCATGCTGGTATTGTATTGGCAGGTGACGTAGGTCAGGGGGCTTTTACAGCAACAGGAACCTTTGCTGTTGAGGCAATGACCACTCCAGCGGCCCTAGGTGGAAATCAGGCCGATCAGACATTGACAGGCACAGACGTTTTGACTGGTGCAAGTGCAAATGAGGCACTTTTAACCTTGGATTTTGCTTTGCAACAGGTAACTGGATTAAGGGCTGAGCTTGGAGCTGTGCAGATACGATTTGAATCTACGATTACTAATCTTAGCGCAACTGCAGAAAATATGACTGCTGCACGCGGACGTATTGTTGACGCAGATTTCGCTCAGGAGACAGCTGACCTGACTCGTACGCAGATTCTTCAGCAGGCCGGTATATCAGTAATCGCACAGGCCAACAGTGTGCCACAGCTGGCATTGAGTCTGTTACAGTAATAAAGTAAAAGGCAAAATGGACACGCCTGGGTCATATATTATGGCCTGGGCGATTTCATCTAACAATTATCCTTAAGGGGTAACCATTATGTCTAATGATATTTCAGTAAAACTGTCAATGGATGCAGTGCGTCCCATTAGTCATCCTCGCGATACAGATGGTCAAATTAAGGCAGTCACTTCACAAGAGCGTGATTCATCGGTTAATTCTAAACGTGATGAAGTTGTTAAAGGTAATGATGTGCCGGCAGAAAGCCGATCAGTGAATGAAACAAGTGAAGCAAGCTTGGATAGAATTGTTGCAGAACTAAATCAACAGGCTCAACAAATCCGGCGAGATCTGGAATTTAGCGTCGACAAGGATCTGAATAAAACTGTTATTACGGTGAAAGATTCGAGTTCTGAAGAAGTAATACGTCAAATTCCATCAGAGGAGGTCTTGACGGTAGCCAGAATGATGAAAGATGGAGATGGGACGCTAATTAGCGTAAAGGCCTAATATTTAATATTTATGTTGTGAAAATAGGTCCTAGATTTAAAACCAGCGAAGTTAAATAAGTTAATGAGGTAGTTATGCCGGCTCTTTCTTCACCAGGTATTGGATCAGGACTGGATGTTGCTGGAATAGTTAATCAACTTGTAGCTGCAGAAGCTGCACCAACAACAGCCAGGCTTGATAGGCTAGAAACCAAAATGCAGACAAGGCTTTCAGGGCTTGGCACCTTGAAGGGTTCATTATCTGATTTCCAGTCAAAACTCACTACCCTAGCAAATGCCGATAAATACAGCGGACGTAATGTTTCTAATACTAACCAGTCCGGACTTACCGCAAGTGCAACTTCAGCTGCCATTACCGGTGAATATGCAGTGAATGTTACAAAACTTGCTCAATCTCAAACGCTAGTTACAAATGTATCTTCTCCATTTTCAAGTCCAACTGATATCGTTGGTACAGGTTCAATTACATTGAAATTTGGTACTGGACCAATATCCACATTTTCACCTACTGGAAGTAGCGGCACTTTTACCTTAAATATCGATTCATCAAATAATAGTCTTGAAGGTATTCGCAAGGAAATTAATGACGCAGATATTGGTGTGCGTGCTAGTATTATAAATAATGGATCAGGCTATCTACTATCACTGACATCAGAACATACAGGTCAGGATTATAGTATGGAGATTACAGTTACAGATAGTGGTGATGGAAATAATACAGATATCACTGGTCTCTCAGCACTGGCCTATAATGCTTCAGCTCAGAACCTTGAAGAAAAGGTGGTCGCCCAGAATTCAGAATTAACCATTAATGGTGTATTGATAACTAATTCAACAAATACGGTAAATGGAGCAATAGAGGGAGTTAATCTTCAATTACTTGATACTCAAAGCGGTAAAATATCTGTGTCCCAAGATAAATTAAGTGTAAAGCAATCAATATCAGATCTGGTCGATAGTTATAACAAGCTTATATCAACGGTTAATGATTTGACTAGCTATGACCCAGAGACGCGTGTTGCAGGTGTGTTGAATGGTGATTTTGGCGCACGAACAATTATCACTCGTGTTCGAACAATTATGGCTCAAAGTATTCCTGCTCTGGATGGAGGTCCATTTACTAGCCTGGCCGGTGTAGGCATCAGATTGCAGGCCGATGGTTTGCTTGCAATTGATGAGACCAAATTACAGGGGGCTATTGATAATAGTTTTGATGATATCTCAACACTGTTTTCTTCCATTGGTCGCCCGGAAGATTCCCTGATTAAGTTTCTATCTGCAAATGATCAGACACTTGAAGGGCAATATGCAGTTACAATTGATACACTGCCTACTAAGGGAACCCTATCTGGTAATACATCAGGATCATTGACATTAAATGGCAATGGGGATTTTGTGACTCCTCTAATCATTGATGCAAATAATGATAACCTGATGGTTAAAGTCGATGGGGTATTGTCTAACCCTATTTTATTATCAAATAAGAGTTATACATCGCCTAATGAATTTGCTCAAGAATTACAGTCAAGGATAAATTCAGATACCAATTTAAACAATCAGGGCGTTATGATATCTGTAGCCTTTGATACAGGAACGGGTGTCTTTACATTAACCTCAGACCGTTATGGATCAGCTTCTAAAGTAGCCATTATGTCTGTTGATACAAATAGTTTATCTACTTACGGTCTTAGCACTTCACTTCTTGGAACGGATGGCCTGGATGTTGTAGGAAGTATTGGCGGTGTAAAAGCAACAGGGAATGGGCAGACTCTATCCGGAAATGGAAATGCCTTTGGATTGAGCGTAGATGTATTAGGCGGAGCAATTGGTGGTCGAGGGATGATTAATTTTTCACGAGGTGTAGCCAATCAACTAAGTCTGTACTTAAATGATTATCTGGGTAGTGATGTTATTGGTGAACGAATAACTGGAATTGAGAAAAGCGTAAAGGATATCGATAATCAGCGAGAAACACTTAGTCAGAGATTAGACTCCTTACAGTCAAGATTACAGGCAAAGTTTTCAGCGCTTGATGCACTGGTAAGTCAGTTACAGAGTTCAGGCAATTATCTGACCCAACAACTCGATAGTATAAGTAATATTACAAATCGAAAATAATATATATAGAAAGGGAGTTTTTTAAATGGGGATTTCAAAATTTAAATCCGCTGCTCAGCAATATTATTCTGTCAGCCTTGAGAGTGAAATAGCTGGAGCAAGCCCGCATCGGCTAATTCAATTATTACTGGAAGGTGTTGTGAGTAAAATAGCAGCTGCGCGCCATTGTATCGATAGTTCAAATATTGCAGGAAAAGGTGAGAGTATAAGCACTGCTATTTCTATTATAGATGGACTACGTGCAAGCCTGGATAAGGAGCGGGGGGGGGGATTGCAGAAAATCTTGACAATCTATACGATTATATGGAACGTAGATTATTGCTGGCTAATCTGAACAGTGACAAGAAGATACTTGATGAAGTTGCTAGTTTGATAGGTGAGATTAAATCTGCATGGGATACAATTGGCGCTGAGATTGAAAACACCCAAACAACGGCACCAATATAGAATGTTGGCAGCTAATTTACAGGTATGTGTTGAAGATATTATTTCAATTACTGATAAAATGCTCGTTGCCTGTCAGGATGATGAATGGGAAATGCTTTCCAGGCTACAGATAATACGTCAAGAGCAGATAGAAAGAGTATTTAGTGATCCATCGCTTCTGACTTCTTCTGTTGATGTCCTCATGATGCTTAGGGATCGGCTTGAAAAAATTGATAGTAAAATAATTGATCTTTGCCGTTCAGAATCATCTGATTGTAAAAGGCAATTACGAGATAATCATGTGCACCGCAAGGGGATTGTTTCATATATTACCTGTGAATCGAGTTGTTAAATAACCTTTCTATCATCTAAGTACGAGATAAACAAAGCTAAAATCGAGTAGTAATAA
>CAYMPA010000175.1:0-5075 GCA_964392105.1 uncultured Enterobacteriaceae bacterium | reverse complement strand
AGTCCCTTTATAGGCAAGATTGACGATGCCATCTGCTGACTGATAAGCAGGTTTACTTTGTAATGCGTCAGTTTTGGCATATAAGTCTTTTGTATTATCAATTGCGATATTTTTATTGGTGTTATTTGAAGTAGCGGCCATTGATATGGACGATCCGATTGACCCTCCAAATTGTGACCCGCTGGATTTTTCCAATGCTTTATCAGAGTAATTAGTTTGTTTAATCAACGAATTGTTTGTTAGTGAATAATCGTTACTGCTAATTGTTTTTGGAAATGGTCGTGATGTATTGTTAGCAACAGTTGCCGGGTTAATCGTAGTTGAATCTTTATCTTTATAGGGTGAGTCTGGATCGGTGCTGTCACTTTTAAATTGAGACTGGATCGCAGTTGTTACCATGGACATGGCTGCTCCTAATGGCCCACCGAACAATGCCCCACCAGCGATCTGCATGGCTGGTGCAATAGTATCACCGGTTATTTTTCTATATATAGATCCGACGATCGGGATGTGTTGTAGTGGATTAACGATATCTATTATATCGCCAAAGGTAAACCCATCTTCACCGAATATGTTGAACCCTTCATTTGAAGACGTACTCTTACTGGATATATTGGCTTCGAATAGTTCCGAACCTCGTGGCGAACTGGTCAAAATCGGTATTGGCAAAATATTATTCCCATATGGTTTGTTCTAATAAATGCAATCGATATACCAGCCGATCTTTGTGTATAAATAGGCATGATCATCAAGCAGTTAGCCGGCTTTTTATAATGGCAGAAAGGGGAAAACGGTAAGATATTGCCGCTTTCAGCACGATATGGCAGAGTTCGTTTAATGCCACACGTCACGCCTATCCAAACAGACCAGCAAGAACAGATCATAGCTGCAACTGAAGCATATATAGATCAAGCCAGTATTAATCTGAATCATTCATTCGAATCGGTTCCTGTACTGTTTGATTTAAAGGGAAGGGCAGCCGGTATGTATAAAGTAAATAAATCCCGGCGAATGATCCGTTATAATCCTTATCTCTTTGCCAAGTATTTTACTGAAAACATCTCATCAACAGTGCCGCACGAAGTTGCACATTATATTGTTGATGTTTTGTTCGGTATGAAAAAGACACAGCCGCATGGTAATGAGTGGCGAAGTATTATGGAGATGTTTAAAGCCGATGCAAGTGTGACCTGTAGTTTTGATCTTGATGGTATTCCAACAAGGCATTATCAACGATTTGATTATTCTTGTTTGTGTCGTACGCACCAATTAACACGTATTCGGCATAACAGGGCAATGAAAGGTATGCGTTATCACTGTCGTAGTTGTAGGCAGGAATTAATTTCTTCCGTTGAATTATGACTTATATAAATAATGGCTGATATACACCCACAATTACTTAACGATTGTCTGGTCCTTGGACGATATTCCTTGAGTCCACTGCTCCTGTGCGTCCTGGTGCCTGATTGAGATGATATCACAGAGATCTATCAGTTATCTGATGTAGATCAAGATCAATTAATGTGTGAGTCTTCACAATTAACTAAAATATGTATGTGAATTTTTTTAAATACTATAAAAAGAGGAGAGATGTTATGGGAATACCTATACCAGAAGAGCTTAAGACTGCATTCAGGTGAGGGTCCGAATGAACATGCCAAACTGGTCATGGCAATCGAACGTGCAAACAAGGCGTCTTTGGCATCCGATGAAGAAGACGAGAACATTAAACCCTGGTAATTAATAAATATGAATATCAAAAATACACTCTCTGTCATAATTGTTATTTTAATTTTACTCAATGGTTGTGGTGATGAAACACCCCGGTTATCTCCTTTATCCAGCGATGCCGTGATACTGGCCTTTGGTGATAGTCTTACTCATGGTAATGGTGCAAAAGAAAATGAAAGTTATCCCGCTGTATTACAAAAGTTAAGCGGTCGTAAAGTCATAAATGCAGGAGTTTCCGGAGAAGAAACAGAACCGGGTTTAAGACGTTTGTCAGGCGTATTGGTACAGCATCAACCACGTTTGTTAATCCTGTGTCATGGTGGTAATGATATGCTGCATAAAAAGGACATGAATAAAATGGAATCAAATATTCGCGGTATGATTCAATTAGCAAAGGATAAAAATATTCCGGTTGTCTTGCTCGGTGTACCCAAGCCAGGTTTATTCTTATCTTCTTTTGGAGTTTATAAAAAGATTGCAGACTCGAATGGAGTTGTTTTTATTGAAGATTTAATCCCTGAAGTACTGGGTGATAAATCATTAAAGTCCGATACTGTCCACCCAAACAAGGAAGGTTACCGTGTTATGGCTGAAAATATATATTCAGTGTTAAAGGAAACGGGTGCGTTATAACATTAATTGTTAGATATAATTTCGATTATCAAAAACATCAATATGACTGAAGCATTCATCCTTGTTGATGATGAAAAATCATTATCTCAGGTGTGTTCACAATTAAGCGATTCAACATGGTTAGCAGTTGATACCGAGTTTGAACGGGTTAGTACCTATTACCCTGAGTTATGTCTGGTTCAGGTATCAAATGGGATTAATACTGTAGTTATAGATCCATTAATCATCAATGATCTGGAACCTCTATTCGAATTGCTATATAGGCAATCAATAACAAAGGTCTTGCATTCTGCGCGGCAAGACCTCGAAATATTTTTCAACATTAAAGGTGTTGTCCCGACACCATTATTTGATACACAGATTACAGCACCGGAATTGGGTTATGCTAAAGGGATAGGTTATGGTAATTTAATCAAGGCAGTCCTGGATATTGAACTGGATAAAGGACACTCACGCACTGATTGGAAACAAAGGCCTTTGACAGAAGAACAACTTAAATATGCTGCCGATGATGTAATCTATCTTGGAAAAGTCTATGAAGTATTTCTAAAAAAGTTGATCAACGTTGAGACTTTAACTTCTTTCAATGAACAATTGGCCACCCTGGAAAAACCTGAAACCTATCAACCCGATCCAGAAGATATGTGGAATAAGATCAATGCAGCCAGAAAACTAAATGGCAAGAATTTGACGGTAATAAAACAACTTGCTGCCTGGCGAGAAATCACTGCCCGTTGTCAAAACAGACCAAGGAAATGGATATTACCGGATCATGCACTGATTGATATAGCAAGGCGATTACCTGCAAACAAGTCTGATTTATTACAAATAGATAAAGTAGGTAAGAAAACTGTGAACCGACACGGTGATACTTTGCTGGAAATAATAGCGCATGTACAACAAGTCGAAGCCTGATTTATAACGATTGACCTGGATATAACCGGTAAGGATCGTAATAATATTGTTTCCTTTTTTCTTTTAACTCTTTCTGATTAATGGTTCACCATCGAAATATATTCCGTCAAAACCAGTTTTTATAAATTGTCGAATATTGTGGTGGCCGTCTCCATCCGGATCATTTAACACTTCCTCACGGTAATACTTACCAAAACAATACAAAGTTTGTGCTTCAGATAGATTATTCAGCTTGGCGAAAGAGAATATCTTGCATGAACCTTCATTTTGTCCAGCTTCGTTGCTCACATTACCATTGGTAAATGCTATCTGGGTGTAGTCGTAGTTTGAATCAATAATCGCGGTGGTGTTTTCAAATTCTGTGGATTCAGGGTTCTTGTCTAATTGTGTCAGGAATTCGTCCAGTTTCATTATTGATTAATATCGTTAGTATTAAGTGGTTTTATATTTTAAAGCGATTATGATTTGTTATATCCAATTTGATTTTTTATTAAACATTATACGTTTTCATGTCAAACCTTAAATGGATTTATTTTTTTCTATTAATCAGTACTGAAGTGTGGGCTGCGCCATCGGGTAATGATTTATTAACGGCCTGTGAAGAATCATTAACAAACGGCTTTCATGGTCCAACCGGTATGATGTGTATCTGGTATGTTACACCTTGTGATTGCCACCATGGTAAAGACGTCGCTATTCCACGTGTGTGTTTACCAAATAATGGATCACATAAATTGTTAGCTAGAGAAGTTGTTGAAGGCTTGAAGTCGCAATCCGAATTACAATTACAATCTGCCGAGATGGCTGCCGGGATAATCTTGTCGCCAACATATCCGTGTGACTAATTCATGATTTGAATCAGTCACACTATAAATAAATAGGGGCTGGCCCAGATAAATATTATGCGGCGTCTTCTTTAATATCAGGACCATGCAGTTCAGATAATGCAAATTCATAGGCATCCCTGAAATCCAGCAATGCAGCTTTTCCTGATTGCTGCATTTTTACCAATAAACCATACTGGGTTTTGTATTTCAGATTACCTATGGCAAGTGAGCCGATACCCCAAAATTTACTTTTAGCCATTTCAACGGGCTCAAATTTATAGTTAGCCCCAACGTCTTCAATACCTGTTGGTGGTACTGCATTGGTATCAGCGGCAACCAGGAGTTTTTCGGCATAATCCAGTTCTTCTTTTTCAAGGATACGGATACCTGCCTTGGCAGCACAGATAACCACTTCAGCATCTTTAAGGACTTCTGATTTTTCATAATGAGTCTGGGCACTTACCCAAGGTACATTTACTTTGTATCGTTCGCAAAAACGTCTTGCGACATTTTTGTCGTCATCTGCGGTTAGCTGGCATAATTTTGGGTTACCACCTTGTTGGGCTGCAAGTACTGCCGTACATAAACCTACAGGTCCGGTACCAAATACTGCAACGGAGCGTCCTTTTAATCCTTTACCCGTCTTTTTTAACATCGCTTGTTCAACCAGGGCAACAATACTGGCTGAAGTTGTGTAGGCACCATTTGGATCGGCAAATACACCGACTTCAAATGGTCCAACCATGGCATTTTTTGCATTCTGGAACATATCTGTTGCCACGTGGACATCACGTCCTCCCAGAAAGATACCGGTATCATTGAATCGTTTAGGTGGGCGGGCAAATATCGCGTCCTGTACCATTGACACAACATCCTCGGCCTTGATACCGGTAAACGGTAAAATTTGTGTGAACCCGGCATCTGCCGCCAGGGTAACGTCAAACGGACTGATATTTGAGTCGGGTACTA
>CAYMPA010000174.1:0-5078 GCA_964392105.1 uncultured Enterobacteriaceae bacterium | reverse complement strand
TCCATCATTACGGATAAGCTATGGCAAAATTTTTTTATGGGGTTGTGAATTGATGGTTATTGAATTTATAAGAAAGCTGAAGCGCAGACTGAGATATTTTTTCGATGTTCATATTCGCAATGATCAAAGAATAAAGGCTTATCATGAATATTGTGCAGCTAATGATAGAGAGAAGCTTTTGGTTAGTTATCCTCTTTCAAAAGATTCTGTTGTATTTGATGTTGGTGGATATATTGGGAATTACGCTGCTGAAATGTATTGTAAATTTGGCTGCAGGGTCGTTATATTCGAACCTGTTCGGGAGTTTGCCGAAATCGTCGAGGAACGCTTTAAATTCAATAGTGATATCACTGTAGTGTCTGCCGGCCTTGGAAGTTCTTCAAAAGATATCTCAATTAGCAAGTCCCATGATGCATCATCGGTATTTGGAGATAAAGGGAAATTAGAACAAATACAGATTATACCGCTGGTTGAATACATGAATGAGAATCATCATGATTGTATTGATTTGATCAAAATGAACATCGAGGGTGGAGAATATGAGTTGTTGGACGCCATGTTCACCTCACCAGAAGTCGCCAGTCGGTTCAATCATGTTTTGATTCAGTTTCATGATTTCGTTCCGGACGCTCATAATATGAGGGTGTCCGTACGAGAACGAATGTCGATTACGCATGAACTTATGTGGGATTTCCCATTTGTCTGGGAAAGCTGGAAAAGAAAACAGAAGTGACACTGTCATTGAAGAATATTGCTTGGGTTCCCTGTAACCCCGAGTTTTCTAAAAATCGGATGTTTGATTTGTCTGCCGCAAGAGATAATGCGATTGAACGTTTTGTGGAATCATGCGGGCTGCTAACCAGAAAAGGGTTCGTTTGTAATACCATCGATCTATGTGATCAGAAAAGTATAGATGTGGTCATCTTTTATGGCATATCTTCGGAACTCAGGTGGTTGATACAGGCAGTTAAAAGTAATCCGGGCCTCAGGCTTATCAATATTCCGATTGAACCCCCCGTTGTTGCACCCCTGCACGATGAGCTGATTTTATCTTCCATGCCTTTTGACCGCATATTGGTGTGGAATGACAACCTTGCAGAAAAGGGCGATCCTTTTGTGAAGGCAAATATTGGTGAGGCAGTGATTCACGCAGAATTGATCCCATCTGTCTCTTTCCATGCTAAAAAGTTTCTGGGTGCAATCTGTTCCAGTAAATTAATCCTACACAAGAATGGCATTCATCAAGAACGATTTAATGCATTTGACTTCTTTTCAAAGAAGCCAGAGGGAATGGATTTGTACGGTGTCGGTTGGGATAAGACATCGTATTCATTTGTAAAAACTTCATACCGTGGCTTATGTGATACAAAGAAAGATGTATTACAACATTACAAGTTTTCTGTTTGTTTTGAAAATGCCAAAAATTACCCTGGTTTGATTACGGAAAAGATATTTGACTGTTTTGCGGCAGGTGTCGTGCCTATTTATTATGGGGCGCCGAATGTAGAGGCATACATTCCCAATAGTTGCTTTATTAATTTTTTGGACTTTTCTGATTATGATGAATTGTATGACTTTCTTGTATCAATGGATGAAGGGAAATATCAGAGTTACCTTGATGCAGTAAAAGCATTTATTCAAACGCCTGAATATTATGAATTTACCTCAAAACGCTTTGCTGAAGTTGTTTTAGAACAAGTTCAAAGCCTCATGCGAGAGGATGCACCGCATCGTACTGTTTTAGGGTTTAAATGGTTGTTGCTGAAAGTTGTATTGCAGCATCCTCTGTTCTTTTTGAAACATTTAAAACAATGCCGAAGGTTTTTGTTTGATCTTTGTTTTAGGTTTTAATTGATGCAGCGAATTGTGAAGAGTTTACTGATTGGCGGATGCGGTTTCATTGGATCGAGTTTGATCACAAAGCTTGTCCAGTCAGGCCGATCTGTGACTTCTCTCGACCGAGGAGTTCATACTCATCAAGTGTCGCTTGAGCATGTTAAGTATGTGCAAGGTGATTATTCCGATCTTCACTTGATTGAGAAACTGGTTGCTGATCATGATGAAATCATTCACCTTGCTTATGCAACGGTGCCAAATACTTCATTTAATGATCCATTGGTGGATTTATCTGAGAATCTTGCGCCGTCAGTTCAATTGTTCGATGTGATTGCCCGCTATGGCAAGAAACTGTTACTTATTTCCTCCGGAGGGACGGTGTATGGCGAGGCGCAATCTGAGACGATTGCTGAGAATCACGCAACAAACCCGATTTCACCGTATGGCGTGACCAAGCTTACATTGGAAAAATATGCATACCTTTATGCATGCACCAAAGGTTTAAATGTGGTTACGGTTCGGCCTGCAAACCCCTACGGGGTTGGGCAGAAGCCCTTTGTCGGTCAGGGCTTCATTGCCACTGCAATTGCAACGGTGTTGCAAAACAGGCCGATCAAGATTTTTGGATCGGAGGGAACAGTTCGGGATTATATATATATTGATGATCTTGGTGATGGCATCGTAACGGTACTGAACCATGGCGTGTTACAGGAAGTGTACAATATCGGATCCGGTATTGGGCGGAGCAATCTCGATGTGGTTCACGCTCTTGAACCATTATTAAACAAGATTGGATATGAGGTTTGCATTGAATATGCTCCGGAACGACCATTTGATGTCAAAAGAAATGTTCTTGATTGTAAGAAAGTGCGAAGTTTGGGTTGGAATTCCCACTTGAATTCAGGTCAAGTTGATTTTAAATCCGGGTTAAAAAGAACGATAGATTCACTTCGAGACGATTTTAGTGTGTGAGCCAGAAATCAGTGTCGTAATGTCGCTCTATAATAGTGCGAAATATTTACGTGAAGCCGTGGATAGTGTGCTTGCGCAAACATTTGCCAATTTTGAATTTATCATTATTGATGATGGATCAAGCGATGACAGCGTTGATATTGTGCGTGGTTATGACGATGTCAGGATTCATTTGGTTTGTCAAAAAAACGCCGGTTTGGCGGCTGCTCTGAATCATGCGATTGATACCGCAAAAACAGATTTTATTGCGCGGATGGATCCTGATGATCGATGTTTTCCGGAACGGCTTGCGAAGCAATATCAATATTTACAAGGTCATGCGGATGTGGCGCTTGTTGGATGTGCAGCAATGTATATCACGGAAGGTGGTGATGAAATTGCGGCGATTCACAAGCAGCCATATATCGAACAAGAAGCCATGACGATGCCTGAAACGCCCTGTATTCATCCGTCAGTAATGTTTCGCAGGGATGCTTTTAAACGCGCTGGTGGGTATCCGGATGTGATGCGATATGGCGGCGAGGATGCTGTCCTGTTTAATCGCATGCTCTCGTTCTCTGCAGTTGCGAATCTGTCCGATGTCTTGTTGCACTATCGCTTGAGCCCGCATTCAATGAGTCAACGATCGGCTCGATTTAATCGATTGTTGCGGGAGATGGTTTGTAAGCAGGTGTTGAATGATTCTGTATCACGGGATGACTGGGACTTGTTGATAGAGGAATACCGAAAGAAAACGGGTGGTGAGTTTGGCTATTGTCTTTCTGTAGGTAAATTACTTTTATTTGGTGCGGGTCAAGCTGGCGATGCCAGAGTATATTTATGGCGAGCACTTCATACTTCACCCCTGTCTGTGCAGGCATGGGGATGCTGTCTAAGTAGTTATTTACCACAGGGTTGGCGAATGAGATTGAAGGGATTATTATGAGGCTGCTGAATATTTTAGCGGTGGCGCTTGGATGCCATGTGCTTATATGGAGTGATGATGGCGTCGCCTAATGACAAATACATGACGGATGATTACGTGGATCAAAATCCTAGTTGGGATTTGGAGGATAGTCCATGGAAGGCAGATCATGTGCAACAAATGTTATCGAGAAATCGATTAACGCCCAATCGCATCTGTGAAGTGGGTTGTGGGGCAGGCGCTATTTTACAGGCGCTGAAAGAGAAAAGGCCAGACGTGCATTTTACAGGTTATGATATTGCTCCGGCAGCAAAAAAATTCTGGGATCAGATTGAGCTCAGTGGCATTGACTTTGTATTGGGCGACTTTTTCAACATGGACAACAAAGAATACGGCGTGATTCTACTGCTGGATGTGCTGGAGCATGTGGTTGATCCGCATCAGTTTTTATCCGGCCTGAAATCAAAAGCCGATTATATTATCATTCATTTCCCGTTGGATCTGTCCGCTTTCAGCGTGGTGCGCGAAAAACCGCTGTTGCATGTGCGCAGAAAAGTGGGCCATATCCATTATTTCACCAAAGGATTGGCGCTGGAATTATTGGATGAGTGTGGATTCGATGTGCTTGACTGCCAATATACCGGAGCGGCTTTTAATACGCCGCAAGCCGAATGGAAAACACGCCTGGCCCAACTACCCCGGCGGATAGCTTATGCTCTGAACAAGGATGTTGGCGTACGTCTTCTGGGCGGTGAAACCCTGATGGTATTGGCCAAAGCAAGGTGACTGGAAACCGGTTGCTCTATGCACCCAGCATCCATCAGGGTGGCGGCAGGGCTCTGTTATTACCCATACTGGGGGCCTTGAAGGATGCTTCTGATGTCACGTTTGTGCTGGATGCGCGGATGCCTCTGCCGGAAGGCGTTCGATTGGCCGGAAATGTCTATCGAATTAAGGCCACCCTGTTTTCGCGACTTTGCTGTGAGTGGCGTTTACGCAAGCTGATCATGGCGGATAGTTTGCTCTTGTGTATGGGGAATTTACCTCCGTTGTTTGCACATCAGGGTGTCCAGCGGGTTTTTGTGCAGAATCGTTATTTGATTGATGATGTTTCGCTGGTTTCATTTCCATTGTCTGTGCGCATCCGTCTGATGGTCGAACGCTGGTGGCTGAAATCAAACGCATCATATGTGCAATGTTTTATTGTGCAGACGCCGACAATGCAGCGATTGATTGGAAACAGACTGGGGAAGGATGCAGAAGTCCTTCCGTTTGCAGCTGTTGGAGTCGACCATGTTGAGGCAAAAAAAAAATGTGAAAAAAGAGGCCACTATGATTTTGTCTACGTAGCTTCCGGTGAGCCGCA
>CAYMPA010000173.1:0-5083 GCA_964392105.1 uncultured Enterobacteriaceae bacterium | reverse complement strand
GCCGGTTTCGCCTAAAGCGCCTACTGTTGGTGCAGGAGCAAAAACCGGTCACAAATAATCCTATTTTCTGAGGCACCCTAAAGCTAATTCTAGCCAGATTCTTTACTACTTCTTTTATTCTCCTCAATCATTGTACTCACCAGTTCAAGTGATTTCTCTGCAAATTTTATCTTTGCAATTTCATCTTTAATACCTTCTACATTTGAAAACGCACCAAGCATATCCGGATTATTGATCAACTTATGCGAATTCATCATAATCTTATTCATTTGCTTCGCTTTTTCCGGTATAAATTTAAGTCTCCACATGTCGTGTTTTAATCGAGCAAGGCGACGCTTTAATTTCTTTCTTGCTTTTTCCAGAATTTCATATTCTGCCGTCATTAATCTAATTTTTTCATCGTCACTCGGTGCATTTAAACCCAGCGATGGTGACTCATCTTGTGCTGCTGATGATTTTGATATTACATCTTGTTCGTTTATGTTTTCATTTAAAGTCATATTACTCACATCAGGTTGACTCGATGGCCAAAACAACGTAAAGCTAAATATAATCAAGATGGCAATAACCAAGCCTACCATTGCTTTCATTTACAATTCCTCATTTAACAAATTTATATATTTTGACATAGTTCACAAATCACTGGGAAAAATCGTGAATAGTTCATATATTTGTCAACGACTTCATTATTACCTCGTTAAATTAAGTTAAATTCGGGTCAACAAATGAGGATATTACTATGAAGCCATCGATCTATATTAAAAACCATCTTCTGAGCGACATTAATATTACTGTTAGTCATCTCTGGATTAACTTGCCTGATAGCCGACACCTGGAATGAAAACAATTTAGATGACGTAAACACTGTAGAACTTGTACCACTCAATAAGAATCCAAGCGATAAATTAGATTAAAACAGATTTAGAAGATCTAAATATATTATGTCAAAATTTACTGATTATTTCCTAATAACCCATTATTAATCAAATACTTAAATTAATATGTCAGGATTTATAATTAATGTTATTACTAGAAATAACATATAAATATGTGAAATATATATATTTTTACTTGATTTTTGTCAAATTATACTCTAAAACTAAATTCTATAAGTACTTGATTAATTGGGGGATCATCATGTTAGCTGGCGTTAATCTAGGTCGTACTTCTCAACACCCTGGTGTTGGGACAGTTATCCCACCAAAGTTAACCGATCAACCGGTAAATTTTGAGAATGACTTGCTACAGGGGTTTATTAAACATCCTGAACGATTTCCCTTTGAGTTTCGACGTTTACGATTTTGGGAACGCTCAAAAATTGAAATTACTCAAAACTCGAATATTGGTTTGACCTTCTCCTCTGAAGAGTATCAAAAACCAGGCAGCATAATTGAAGTAACCATACCTACACGAAAAGAAACTCATCGTTTTCTGGGTAAGGTAGTAATGGTTAAAGAATCTGACAAAAGTTACGAAATAGGTATATGGCTTTTAAATATTGAAGATGGCCCGAAATTAAGAATCGTTGAACAAATTTGTCATATCGAACTCTATCTGAATGACAAACGTTATAAAGAAGGTCCTTTTTTAAGCCGGGAAAAATTAACCGAAGAATGGATTAGCCGTTTTGCGAGTAGTTTCCCAATAAGTTAAACAATATCAGGAACAAGGAGAAACATTATGTATTATGTGAGAACTTCATCTGGTTGCATGATGGCAGTTACACCTAAAACAAATACACATATCGCAAAAAAAAAACAAACTGCGGTTGTAAAATCATCAAGAAAATCAAAAAAAGGTTCTACATCTGAATCAAAGTAAGGATTTGATACTTTAAACAAATACTGGCAAAAAAATATTAGCCGGAGCAACTCACACCAGTACCACCCAAACCACAATATCCTGCCGGATTTTTTGCGAGATACTGTTGATGGTATATCTCAGCATAATAAAACTCAGGGGCTACCAAAATCTCAGTAGTAATTGAAGATAACCCAGCATTGTTTAGTCTGGATTGATAATCTTCTTTTGAAGATTTTGCCATTTCCCTCTGTTCATCGTTATAAACATAAATTCCTGATCGATACTGTGTTCCTGAATCGTTACCTTGACGCATGCCCTGTGTTGGATCATGTGACTCCCAAAAAACCGTTAATAAACTTTGGTAACTGATTTTTTCCGGTTTATAGATTACAAGAACGACTTCATTATGTCCGGTCTTCCCGGTACAGACTTCTTCATAACTAGGATTCGGGGTAAATCCGCCAGCATAGCCAACTGCTGTAGAATAAACCCCTGGTTGCTCCCAATATCGTCTCTCAGCCCCCCAGAAACAACCTGAACCGAACAAGGCCTTCTCTGAATCATCCGGAAAAGGAGGTGCAATAGGATTACCATTAACAAAATGATGATTTTCAACAGACATTGGCGTTTGGCGGCCTGGCAAAGCCTCTTCGGCACCGGGAATCTGTAATTTTTTATTTAATCCAAATAACATGCATTATTCTGATTAATATCTGAACCTCAAGTTCAGATATTAATGATCATTACGGTAATAATTGTGTTGGATCATTGCTTGTATCAATCTTGATACAGTCCAGGAAAGCAACATAAACACTAGCACTTAAAACAGGCAATAAGACCAGATGCCCCAACATCAAAGGTATCGAGGCCAGTATTAACAAAATAAAAGCAACAATGCCGTATAAGGTAAATGGCAATATGTTTTTCAAGCAAGCATTAAAACTCATTAGCATCGCTGACACAGTTGTTTCTTCACTTGAAATAACAATAGCTGGAGCAAACCATATAGCCATAATACAAGGGGTGAACAATGTAATAGCAATTAATGTGAGGAACATAAATTCTTGTGTATATGTCAAAACATCTTCAACTTGTGCTTGCTCAAGTTGTTGAAAAAAATCGAACCCACCTAACATCACAAAGGCAAGAATTGCCATCAGAATGATAGCGATCAAGGTAACGATAGTATAAATTACACCCAATAAGACCAGGCGTTTGAAATAAGGCTCTTTAAATCCGGAAAATATATGCTGAAATTCGAACAAATCACCTTCTTTATGGGCTTTACAGCCCAACATGAAACCACCTATCACGACTGGATAGAATATATTTAAAACGAATGTTCCTAATGGAATAAGACCAATCACCATTGATATTAAAAAAAATACGATTATGGCTGTAATCCAACCAAGTGGGTTACGCGTAAAGTAGGGTAATGCCTCAGCGATCCATGAATATCCCCTACCAATACTCGCAGACTGTATGAACAAGCTCATAAACACCCCCCCCTTATTCGATCAATCATTTTAATATAGTTATTTGCATTCCATAAAGCTTTTAAATCATTGATATCAATTAATATAATATTATATTTACAATATTTTATTGCAGCGCACAAAATATAGTCTACAATTGCGTCTAAATTCAATTTTCCATTCAATCAAGAGGCTCAATATGGAAATAAAAGATAGGGTTGCATTGGTTACCGGTGGTGCGAGTGGCATTGGTCGTGCTGTTTCTTTCGAACTCGCACAACGCGGCGTAAAAGCAATTGCAATGGTTGATTTAACAGATGATGTTGAAGTCGCCGCAGAACAAGTCAATAACGAAGCCAATGCAAATATTGCAATCCCGTTTAAGGGTAATGTTACTGACGAGAATTTTCGACAGCACGTATTCGAAAAAATAATAAAAGACTATGGAATGGTCAATATTTGCGTACCAGCGGCGGGCATTACACGAGATGCCTTAGCTGTTAAAGTAGATAAAGAAACAAAACAGGCGCACATTTATCCTGTTGAAAATTTTAAACTCGTCGTCGATGTAAATCTTATTGCCCCGGTCTATTGGGCAATGCAGATGATAGCTAGTATTGCAGAAGATCGTGCTCAACGTGGTCAAAAAAAATGGAACGCTGATGAAGGCGTTCAAGGTACGATTGTATTCATTGGTTCAATCTCGTCACAGGGTAATAAAGGACAAGTATCTTATGCGTCAACCAAGGCCGGACTTGAAGGTGCAGCAGCGACATTGACAAAAGAAGCTATCTTCCACGGTGTTCGCTGTGGTGTCATACACCCTGGTTTTACTGATACTCCAATGGTCAGGGCAATGGGCGATGAATATATCGAAAAATACGTATTACCAGACACACAATTAGGCCGCTTGATTCGACCTACAGAAATAGCCGATGCTATTTGCTTTATGATTTCCAATTCTGCGGTCAGTGGAGAATTATGGGCGGATGCAGGTTGGCATCCTTCTCCGGCTTAAGAGCACTTCTGAAAATACTTTTTCCGCGATTGCGACGTTGGCACCGTGCTCGAACACCCAGAGGGCACACTGTCCTCATGTATTACTTATACACTGCGGTTCTCGGCTTTGGCATCCTGCGTCGCTCTAACTCCTGCGTCCATGCAGTAGTGCGCGCTATACCCTGATGCACAGGGATGTGCGAATGCCGCGAAGACATGGATGTCTAAGAGCGGCCTTGCCCTTATGTACAGGGATGTACTGTATGCCGGTTTCGCCTATAGCGCCTACTGTTGGTGCAGGAGCAAAAACCGGTCACAAAAAATCTATTTTCGGAAGTACCCTTAATTATTATTGATTTACACATAGCCCTACTCATATGAGTAGGGCTTTTTTATTCATTACGCTTTGCACAGTTAATACAAAGCGGAGTAGAAGGATCAAACTCCAGCCTTGCGGTCGATATCGTCTCAGTACACTCTGAACATTCTCCATAAATTCCTTTTTCAATCCGTTCCAACGCAGTGTTGATTCTTAATAGCTCAATTTCTCTTCTGCGTTTTACTTCAATCGACATTGCCTGAGCCTGCATTGCATCCATCCTGGATAGTCGGCCAACCCGGGTTTGATCTAATTCGACTGGGTTGGCAGCAGCATCTCCAGTCTCGGCAAGATCATTTAATTCGATTAATCTATCAGAAAGGCGTTTTTTGAAAAATAGAATGTCTAAATCTTGTTCGATCATTATATATAATGGGATAATAGACAAAATGTGATGGTTTTTTTATGATTTATTGAGCAAATAATT
>CAYMPA010000172.1:0-5130 GCA_964392105.1 uncultured Enterobacteriaceae bacterium | reverse complement strand
AATTTTGAACAGCCGTAGGCTGGCCCGAAGGGCGAGCCACAGGGATGTGGCGAGTAGCCGCAGATGAACAAACTTATGAATGAGGATTGGACAAAAACCATCCCTGGTTTTTGCTCTTCGAGCAGCAGAGCTGCCCAAAAACGCTCCCGGCGTTTTTGTGAGCACGGCGCTGACGCAACAATCGCGGAAAAGTGCATTTTTAGAGGTGATCCATATTTAGAGGTTCACCAAGTTACGTAAATGAGGCATTAGATCCAGTGCCATCATGCCACGTTCACCTGCGTTAGCAGCACGATCTGCAGCATTGGAATGTAAACAAACTCCCAACTTTGTTGCATGATTAATTTCAATTCCCTGTGCAATCAAACCAGCAATAACACCTGTTAAGACATCACCCATTCCACCAGAGGACATACCAGGGTTACCTGCGTCGCAGACAAATAATTCACCATTGGCATCTGTAATCAAACTACCACTACCCTTAAGTACGACTGGACCATGATATTTCTCGTGCAACATCCTTACAGACTTGAATCTGTCAGACTGGATTGTTTTTGATTCTGTTTTTAACAAACGTGCAGCCTCACCTGGATGTGGTGTAATCACCCAATTCGTTGAAGATTGATCTTCTTCAGCTAATAAATTTAACGCATCGGCATCAATAACCAGCGGAAGCTCTGATTCGAACACACGCGCTAATAATAATTTAGCCCATTCTGACTGTCCTAAACCCGGACCTATCGCAATCACATTGGCACGCTTAATCAATGGCATTAATTCATCCAGTGTTTCAACACCATGAGACATGATTTCAGGCCGAACTGTACTTAACAGACTTGCATGGGATGAACGTGTAGCAATACTTACCAAACCTGCACCGACACGCGCTGCTGACTCTGCGGCCATCCGTACTGCACCTAGATAACCTTCATCACCACCAATGAGCAGAACATGCCCAAAGTGGCCTTTATGAGCATTACGTTTACGAGGATTAAGAACATAATTCAGGTCATTGAGCACGAGTCTGGAAGCAAAATATTTATCCAGACGTTTGTACGTCTCTTCAGGAACACCGAGATCATCAAATATAATTTCACCTGAATATTCCAGACCATCACCGGTAAACATGCCCTTCTTTAAACCGATAAAAGTTGAAGTGACATCTGCATTGACAGACACATTCATGATATTTCCCGTATCGGCATTTAATCCTGAAGGAATATCAATTGATAAGATTGAACACTCAGAAGAATTTATTGCATTTATGGCATTACAAAATTTGCCTTCAATATCTCGATCAAGTCCGGTACCAAATAATGCATCAACAATGACATCAACACCTTTAAAACCTGATGATGAAAATTTGTGTGGCGTTATATTTGTGGCAAGCAAATCCTGATAAGCAGTTGCCGCATCACCTTTAAGCTTTTCAGGATCAAACATATTGATTACCGAAACCTGCTTTTCATTTTCTAATGCAAGTTTGGCCAAGACATAACCATCACCCGCATTATTTCCACCTCCGCAAATAACTGTTATGGATTCAGTTTCAGGCCATTTCTCTTTTAATGTTTCATAACTGAAACGAGCTGCACGTTTCATGAGTGTATATCCGGGGATACCAATATCCTCAATGGCAATACGATCAAGTTCCCTGACCTGCCCGGCAGAGTACAAATTTACAGGCAAGTTTTTATTAATTTCTGGCATGGTTAAATGTTGAAGATGTGTTCCCGGTAGTATTTCAATTCATTGATGGAATCATGAATATCATCCAGGGCGAGGTGGGCACCTTGTTTATTATATGCTTCTATATCCGGTGCCCAACGTTTCATAATTTCCTTGATCGTACTGACATCCAGATGTCGATACATAAAATACTCTTCAAGTTTGGGCATCAAACGGTGCATAAACCTGCGGTCCTGGCATATACTATTGCCACACATTGGCGATTTCCCTTTTGAAACGAACTTCTCCAGGAAATCTAATGTCAAACTCTCAGCTTCAGCAACGTCATATGGGCTATTCTTCACCCTTTCCACCAAACCGGATTGATTATGCTGTCGTGTATTCCATTCATCCATTTGATTAAGTATCTCGTCAGATTGATGGATTGCCAATACAGGGCCTTCTTCAAGTATATTAAGCTGTGGATCGGTGATGATAGTTGCGATCTCAATAATAAAATCATTATTGGTATCAAGACCGGTCATTTCCAGATCGATCCATATGAGGTTATATTCTGATTGTGACATGATATGTCCAGTTATTGTTTGAATAATTTATTTTAACCACTATTTAGTAATTATGAACATAATCCTAGAAATCGCAGTTGATCGGCCTTGGCTCAAAACAATGTGTTTCAAATGTACATCTTACAATATTTTAGTGCTTTCCCTGTTGGGTAAGTCAGCCTACTTACTTGATTGCACGTATTTTAGGCCCACTTGCTTGACGGCAAAAGCCTTACGTAGAATGACTATGTGCGGCTTTTTAGTCGACGCAATTGCACCTAAAATACGCACACTCAAACAAGTCCAACTGCGGTTTCTAGGATATTTAACGACTTATTATCAATTGACTTGAATTTGACCAGGAGATAACAACCGCGTGAACCTTTTTACCAATATATTTTTATTCAGCCTGGGCGCCAGCATTATTGTGCAATGGTTTCTTGTGCAAAGACATATCAATTATATTCGATCAAATCGCCAGCATGTGCCAGAAGCCTTTAATGACAAAATACCTGTTGAGGCACATCATAAGGCCGCAGATTATACCCAGGCCAAGGTAAAAACAGGACTGGCCGAACTCATCATCGGGTCTGTTTTCTTAATCTTATGGACGCTCGCTGGCGGACTTCAACTCCTGGATAGTTGGTGGCGGTCACATGGGTTATCAGAGATTTGGACCGGAACCGGTTTCATTCTGAGTGTATTTGGCATCATGGCAATACTGGATTTACCCATGTCGATCTACCGCACGTTTAAATTAGAACAATCATTCGGCTTTAATAAAATGACACCAAAAATATTTGTCATGGATTTGCTTAAGAATACCGCTGTTGGATTATTAATAGGCACGCCGTTATTGTTATTTGTATTATGGATTATGCAGAACAGTGGCAGTTACTGGTGGATCTACGTCTGGGTGACATGGTTAAGCTTCAGTTTAATCATGATGTGGGCTTATCCTGCTTTTATTGCCCCGTTATTTAATAAATTCAGAGCATTGGAGAATGCTGAATTAAAAACACGTATTGAAAACCTGTTAACGCGTAATGGATTTAAAAGCCATGGCATCTTTGTTATGGATGGTTCGACAAGATCAACTCATGGTAATGCTTACTTTACTGGTCTTGGTGCAAACAAACGAATCGTTTTTTTTGATACATTAATGGAAGATCTCAGTTACGATGAAATTGAAGCCGTACTCGCTCATGAGTTAGGACATTTTAAATGTAATCATATTCGTAAAAGAATCTCGGTACTGGCTACGGTCTTTTTGATTGGTTTGGCAATACTAGGATGGTTAATCAATGAACCGTGGT
Source organism: uncultured Enterobacteriaceae bacterium (assembly GCA_964392105.1). Classification (GTDB taxonomy): domain Bacteria; phylum Pseudomonadota; class Gammaproteobacteria; order Eutrophobiales; family Eutrophobiaceae; genus UBA7359. Next base: position 1,580 of record CAYMPA010000172.1, on the reverse strand, counting down.
TTTATATTGGACTCGGTGTTGATCAAGTTTCAACTTACATTGCATTAATGTTATTTGTTATGGTCTCACCTGCGTTCACTTTCTTTTTGCAACCCTTATTTTCGTTTATTTCACGTCAACATGAATTTGAAGCAGATGACTTTGCCGCAGATCAGGCACAAACAGAAAACCTGGTATCTGCATTAGTGAATCTTTATCGTGAAAATGCAAATACACTAACACCTGATCCACTCTACTCTGCATTTCATGATTCACATCCTCCTGCACCGATCAGGATTGCACATTTGAAGAGCAAGTTTACATGAAACAATTAAATGGCATCTCTGAAAATGTCTCTTTTTTCAGAAGCGCCCTTCATAAAAATGGGTTATTAAGTTTGATAACGTTAACGTTATTGAATTTACCAGCACAGGCTTTTGATATTGAAAATGGTAAAGCACTACACAATGGAAACTGTTTACGTTGTCATGATGAATCTAAATACATGCGTGAAAACAGTAAGATAAAAGACTATCAGCAACTACGTACACGTGTAAGACAATGTGAACTGATGGCGGAACTCGCCTGGTTTGATGAAGAGATTGATGATGTTACTGCTTATCTAAACCACGCGTTTTATCACTTCAGTTTAGAAAAATAGAGAATATTTCATCATAAAGAGTTAGAAACAACATTACGTAAAGTTATTCGGGATGAATTAAAACGAGCTGTATAGAATCATCAAGGACCCGTCTCAAAATTAGAAATTTTTTCGACCAGGCGAGGCCCGAGCTTTTGAAAAGCGCAGTTTACACGTCAGACAAAATCGTCTGGAACGACTTTGAACAGCCGAAAGCCGGCCCGAAGGGTGGGCCACATGGATGTGGCGAATAAAAAATTTCTAATTTTGAGACAGGTTCTGCCTAGATGGTTTTTCTACCATCCAAGGCATGTGCAATGGTCATGCTATTTACATATTCAAGTTCACCGCCCATAGGTACACCATGTGCTATACGTGTCACTTTCAGACCGCGAACTTTGACAATTTCACTGATAAAGTGTGCTGTTGCTTCACCTTCAACCGTGGTATTCGTTGCAAGTATTACTTCTTTTAATTCTTCATTATCCAATAACTGTTGGAATTCATTTAAACCGAGATCATCTGGCCCAATACCATCAAGCGGGGACAAATGACCTAGTAAAACAAAATAACGCCCTCTGTAATTTGCTTCTTCTATGGCATCGACATCGGATGGATTTTCAACAACACAGATCATGCTATCATCACGTTTTTTATTTTCACAGAGATGACACAGTTTATTTTCAGTAAAGGTTCGACAACGCTCACAATGACCAATTCTTACCATGGCCTCTGCCATGATTTTTGAAAGATGTTTTGCACCATCGCGGTTACGTTGCAAAAGTTGATGTGCAATACGCTGAGCAGATTTTCTTCCTATGCCTGGCATGCAACGAAGTGCTTCGACCAGTTGTTCTAACAAAGATTGGCCGGTCATTGCTTATTAAATATTTTTTCCAAAAAGTGCATTGGCATGAACAAAAAAGCAGACCGTACGCGGCACGACTGCATGGATGCAGGA
>CAYMPA010000171.1:0-5139 GCA_964392105.1 uncultured Enterobacteriaceae bacterium | reverse complement strand
CCAGATCTCATGACCCTGTTTGTGTAAATAACGTTTCTCAAAATGATAATTGTCAATCTCACCGGCGATTAACTTTTGGTGGTGATCAAGGCTTGTATCCACATCGTCCGGGTGGGTGATGTCCTTGAAAAAGACGCCCACAATTTCCTCTTTTGAGTAACCGAGCATATGACAGAAGGCCGGGTTGGTTTCAATGATTCTGTGATCAAGAGATACCAATGCCATCCCGATAGCGGCATCTACAAATGCAGCCCTGAAACGTCCATTGCTTTCTTGTAGATTTTCTTCCGCTTGTTTTCGTGTAGTAGTAAGGGTGGTTTTAATTCTATGAAACTCTTTATCAACATAGGCAAAAGTAATAACAATGATTAGTAATAGGATTGTGATCGCAATTACTGGAATTAATAATGCTTTATCAGACATAACATTGTTATGTGAAAGTAAAACATCAGAAGCGTATAAGCGTGTTGCTCCCATTGCAGTGTAATGCATTACACTAACTGAAAGGCCCATGACGACAGCACTGGTAATATTTTGGTACTGTTTAATAATAGTTGTCCCACTAAAAGAAACATATTTGATATGCAAGGCAAGGCTGGCTAATAGATGAGCAACAACGACTGACAAGAGAAAATAAGAAACATCATATTTGAGAATGGGCGACATGCGCATCGCTTCCATGCCCGTGTAGTGCATTAACGCAATACACGTAGCCAAACAAATTGCACTTACTTGATTACGTTGCCATGTAACAAATTTTGCACTAAATAAATGAAGAGCCAGTGCACTTCCAAGAATGGCAGGAACGCCAGAGAGTATGGTGACAGTGATAGAATATCCAACCTGCATATCCACTGAGAATGCCAACATTCCGGTAAAATGCATTGCCCAAATGCCCAGTCCCATGGCAGAGGCCCCAATAGCTAACCAGGTATATTTGTGAGCCGCTTTTTCAACCTGACGCATTCGATCGGCAACAGTCAGTGCGGCATAGCCTGCAGCACAGGCAATGAGTACAGATAGAACGACGACGGGAATGTCGTATTCACCTGTTATTGGTTGACCATAATCAACCCCGGACTCTTCAAATCGCCAAATTGCCATTATTAGTTACTGTTTTAAAGTCAAAATTCTCATTCCTTGTATATTAAAGATTAGCCTTAAGTATAAGCTTTATCGACCCTTTTATAGAAAATCTGAAGAGCAAACACCTTTACACGTTGAATTAATCATTAGTTGTATGTCTAGTGAGTTTCTTACTTGCTCACCATTGATAGCTGACTGTTGCAAAAACGTTTCGTCCCGAACCAGGCATGCGACTACCAACAGGCACATCGCTACCACTGTTACGATTGAAGCCGCTGAGATGGTTGGTGTAATTCTTATCAAGCAAATTACCTACACCTGCATTCAGTGTTAAATCATGTGTCGGTTTCCACTGACCTGATATATTCATCAGCATGTATCCGGGCGTGGATGCATTATTCGTTCTTGTTTCACTGGTCACGATCGTATTCGAGATGTCATCCTGCTTTGCAACTAACACCCCTTCCACTGTCGCCGACCAGGTCACGCGTTCATGTGTTAGAGCAAGACTGGTATTTAACGGCGCAATTCGATACAGGTCATCATCGATATCTCGACGTTTACCGCGTACGTAACTAATCACACCATCCAGCCGCCATTGTGAATTGAACGCATAACCCCAGTTTGCATCCGCACCATAGAGTTCTGCATCAACATTGGTAAACACCAGTGGTGACGCCTCGCTGTTTAATCCCGCTACTGTTATCACAGCCGCATTTGTGGATGCCGTCCCCTGAATAAAATCATCCACTGACCGATAATACACACGTGGTGAAAAATAATAATTGTGGTGATGCCAGTTAAACCCTAACTCGACCTGGTGTGAAACTTCCGGATCGAGGTTTACGTCACCAACATAGCTATTACCATCACCCAGCCCAGCATTAACCTCCAGCGGTATCCAAAGATAACGTTCCAGATAATATGGTGAACGGGTCTTGCGTGCGACACCCAGTTCAACCGAAAGATGATCGGTCGCCTTGAAATCGAGTTCCGCAACCCAGTCAACATTATTGTCTTCCTGGCTATGATCCGAGGTATTGAATGCAGTGCTCAATGCTGCAGTAGGACCAGCTGTTCCCATCGGTGTTACAATTGCAGCCACATCATCTGCATCCATATCAACCCGCGTATATCGGACACCTAATCCCAGACCAAAACGCTGACTCAGTTGCTGTTGAGTTTCAACAAAAAAACTGTATGTATCGTTCTGAACATTATTGAAATTTGTGACGAAAAATGAAGCCTGATCCGGATCGAATACCGTCGCATCATGTTGATTCAGACTACCGTCAAAACCAAAACTCATATCACCCCGTGCAAACGGCAAACTCCCTTTAATTGAATAGACAAGACTGTCGGCATCCGCATTCACAAACCGGCGATCTGTAGTTCCTCCTGGTATAAAAAACTCAGGCACCGGCCGTAACGAGAAATTATCCATCTGATGCGCGACATCGGTGTAATTGATGCTCGCTTCAATCGCAAGTTTGTTCCATTGTGTATTGTATTTTGCGTTAAATAATTCCGTATCTAAAAATGCGATATCCAGGGGTAGCGAGGGATTACCACTTCGCCCGGTATCCTGATGACGAAAATTTAACGCCAGTTCATGTTGGCCTTGGTGAAAACCATAACCGATACCGTAATTATCCCTTTCATGCCCAGTACCATTGATTTCACCATTACCAAAATCAAGATCATCACCCTCATCCCGAGCACCAAGAATATGAAATCGATGTTTATTGTTTGAATACGCCAATAGTCCGCCCAGGTTATAACCGTCATCAACGCTATGCCCACCTAACCCGACATCACCGTGGAATTCATATTTATCACTATTGGTAAACTTGCTTGATTTGGTATTTGCTTTTACATAGCCACCAATACCCGTGCCTGAACTAACCGGCGCAATACCACGTTCTACTTCAATCGACTCCATAAGTGACTTCGGAACATAATGTAGTGGCGGGTCCATCCAGTTCGGTCCGCCTGAATTAACATACATGCCATCAATCCGGACATTCATACGGGTACCGAACATACCACGATATTGAGTCTGACCACTTATCGGGCCATTATCATTAAAACTGCCACCGGGGACATTACGCATTAATTCTGAAGTTCCACTAACCCCCGAGCGTATGGCATCAAGATCAATATATGTATGATCAAAACCGGTATCTACTTCGCCGGGGACCGTTAATTCGGGCAAGACCTGGGGGTGATCGGCCAATACCGATGGCATATAAAATAAAACGGAAAAAATAGAACAAACAAAAATAGTCTTCGATTTATACATTATAGTTACTCTCTTATTGCTTTAATTCAACACGTGCATGCGCAAATGCGCACAGCCCTGACAAACAGGACCAAACTAAATTACTTATTTGAATTAGCTAAGAGAAGGTGGGCCGCGGATGTCGCGGGTACTGTCAAAGAATTGTTGACGTAATGGCGTTTGATAATGAGTATGCTGTTTTACTCGTGTCGATATAATAAACGCAGGCACAAACAGCGTGTTGATAACAAGCAAACTGCTGGTTGACCACTGGCTGCAGATAGGTGAAATATAAATCTCTTGCTGGGCTTCATCGTTGTCATCACCATGATTATGATGCTTTGAATGATCTTCTTGCTGGGTGTTGAGCGAAACCGGACCGTCACAGAAGACTATCCCCAGCCCATCTTCGATGGATGTACTGAGCATATAACCCGGCGCGATAAAGGAACGCAGGACAACAGCAAGCGCAATAATCCAAACAAGATTAATTGAGTTTTGTTTCCTGCGGAAATAATTCATCGTTAAATTGTAATAGATTTCAGTACTAGCAATCGTTTATTAAACTAATCAATCCGTGAAAAAACGAACGGAAGAAGGATGGGATACAAACATCCTTCTTCCGTTCAATACTGACTATTATTACAAGCTACTAAAATAAGCCGCCAGGTGAGCAATATCTTCATCACTTAATGGTGCCGCCATGGGGGACATCATCGGGTCTTTACGTGAACCATCTTTGAATGCCTTGATTTGTTTAATTATGTAACCCGGTTTTTGTCCCGCAAGATTAGGCCAAAGATCATTGGGACTGACCCCCTCTGCCCCATGACAAGCAGCACATAGTGCTGATTTTGCTTTGCCAACTGCAGCATCACCAGCGGCATGAGATATCATTGGCAAACTACTTATTACTGCCAATAACAATAAAGATCTACTTTTAATCATATTACTACCTCCGTTTTTTATTAAAAAATATTAATGATGCAAAAATTTATGCATTCTTGCATCTTTTATACTGAAATGATTTACAAACCATTTCTTCAAATGATTACCAAAGTTTTCTTCATCCATTGTAGATGCGTTCTCCATAATATCCCTGATGCTATTTAAAAGCTGTTCATGTTCTTCCTTATGATCTTCGTATTGATCATAATTCAGTTCTCTCATTACTTTTTCTTCCAATGCAAAATGTGCCGATATTTTTGCAAAAATTTCTCCGAGACAATCCATAACAGCCATTGCAGAGCCTACTTTTTTCGATTCGATATATGTTTCGTTGATCAATTCAATCAATTCATGGTGTTCGAAATCTACTTCTTCAATACCAATTTTAAATTCGTCACGCCATTCAATTAAAGTCATTATTATTTATCTCACTGAAAATAAAAGCCATCCAGCTCTTTTCTAAAATCTATAACAAAAAGTTCTTTAGGTTTAAGATTAATTGAAATACCACCCTCATAATCAAAACCATCTTTTCGACCGCTATCTCTTAATTTTGCAATTATCTGGTGCTGACCGGGTTTGACCGGGATACTTTCATAAATGGAAGCGGCCCCATCTTTAGCCAGACCTGTTGGATTATATGATTTACTTAATAAACTATTACCATCCATTATTACTTCAACATAAACCGGTACCCTCTCCCTTGGACAATCCATGGGGCGACGCATGTTAGGCGCCAAGGCTGCGATTTCTTCCGGCGTAAAACGCCGACACTTTTCCTTACGCTCACTGGCATGGCTAAAACTCACCATGATTAATGCCAT
>CAYMPA010000170.1:1980-5203 GCA_964392105.1 uncultured Enterobacteriaceae bacterium | reverse complement strand
ACTGCAAAACCCCACACGAGTCCGAAAAGTGTCCAGCCCCATGCACCGTGAAGCACACCAAGTGTGAAGGGGGTGTATGTGCCTGCGATAAGCAGAAATATCGCTGCGTGATCTAGAATCTGAAAGAGTCGCTTGGCTTTACTGGTGGGCAGTGCATGGTAAATTGTGGAGGTTAAATACAGCAGCACCATTGTTGCACCGAAAACACTTGCGCCAACAATTCCTGCTGCGTCCCCCTGCTTCACTGCAGAAATCACGAGAACAGGTACCGCTGTTATCGCCCCCATCAGGCCAATACCGTGGCTTACGCTGTTAGCGATCTCTTCCCCAATGGACTGGGCGCGGTTGTTAAGCTCGAATGCTTTGGACATGGATTTATATCTCTTGAGTTCTAATAGTGTATTAAACGGGCCAACCGGTTCGTATACCGTCCCTGGAAACATTATACGATTTAGAATGTTCCCTGATCATATTCAGAACGTTATGCTTAATATTACAAAATATCAATTTCTGTAAGTTCGGAAATGGTAACCAGGTTCTTCTGAAACTCAACGAGTCCCATCTCTTTCTGTCGTTTTTGGACGCTGGGGCCATGCCAGGAGAAATAGTAAATTTCCCTGATCATTTCATGTCTTACGATTAAGCTAACATTTTTTATGCTACAAAATGTAAGCTGACGTACGGAATGCGGTTATTTTAGATCCATTCAAGTTAAATATTTTAACTGATTTACTTGAATATCTTTCTTTCTATGCGGGACAATTTGTCTTCTATTAATTTAATAGAACTAACAAGTGAATAGAGCGTAGTATTTATCTTGAGCAATTCCTTTTTTAATTCATGATCGCCATCAGATTTCATTTTATTTTTACTGCTTTTATTTTCCTTTGCTGTAGTATTTAAAGTGATTTCTTCTATGATATTATTTTCAGTGATAGCTTGTTTTGAATTATCCGCGAGTTCACTTCCATAAAAATTAATTAAATCCTCTATGTTTGGTTCCGCCTCATAAAAAAGGAAGTCCCGAATCTTTTCTTTTTGTTCTATGTCATCTGGGTTAAATAACAGACCTACTATATACACTTGATTACCAAGATGATGATGATGAACCGGGTGTGTGTCTATTTCTATGTGCTCATGAACGGAGAAAGGAAGGTTGAATATTAACTTTACCTTCAGTTTTTTTAATACATCATATTTAGCTGATTTTTCAAATAATAATTCGTCATCTTTACCTTTATAGGTAATCTGTGCACCGTCAGGTGAGATATCCTGGATAACTGCCGGAAATTCAATCCCGGTTTGAGAAACTGCGATAGCCTTAATATCCGTTTTAAGCCGGGGAAATTGCCGGCGTGTTTCAAAATAATTTTTAATCATGCTTTATCAATATAAGCGTTATCTGATTCAACTTACGTAATATCAATTATATGTTTTATATTCTAATAATAATGTATTTGATTAAAATCAAGTCTCATTAAAATTGTTTTAAAACAATAAAAATAAACTGTCTTTATACAAAATTTATCTATAATTTAATGTACAATCAGCGTCTTGGGTAATGTATATGGATATAACAGCATATCTTAAATTAATGGTTGATCATGATGCATCTGATTTATTTTTCAGTGTCGGTGCCCCGGTCAATGTCAAGATAGAAGGCCATACCAAGAATATTGGTGAAAAACCCTTATCCTCACAGGATGCCCGTGCGCTTGCCTATTCAATCATGAATGACGATCAAGTAGCCTCGTTTGAAGGCAATCTTGAATTGAATATGGCCATTTCCATCAATGATCTTGGTCGTTTTCGGGTGAATGTCTATCGTCAGCGAGGCGAAACGGCAATGGTCATCCGCTATATCAAGAATAAAATCCCATCAATTGAGTCGCTTGGGTTACCTGTTATTCTCAAAGAATTAATTATGGAAAAGCAGGGGCTTATCCTTGTTGTGGGTGCAACCGGTTCAGGAAAATCAACCACGCTGGCATCCATGATTAATTACCGTAATGAAAATAAACATGGTCATATCCTGACAATTGAAGACCCGATTGAATTTGTCCATGAACACAAGAAATCGGTTGTCGACCAACGGGAAGTCGGGCTGGATACGCGTTCCTATGGAGAAGCATTAAAGAATGCACTGCGTGAGGCACCGGATGTCATTGTTGTCGGGGAGATACGTGATCGTGAAACCATGCGACATGCCATCCACTTTTCGGAAACCGGCCATATCTGCCTGTCAACACTGCATGCCAATAATGCCAACCAGACGCTTGAACGCATTATTAATTTTTTTCCCGACACAGTACATCATGGCTTGTTCATGGATCTGAGTCAGCATTTAAGGGCCATCATTTCACAAAGGTTAATACAAACGCCGGACAATAAACGTGTTCCTGCCGTTGAAATACTTCTGACATCACCGTTTATAGCTGAACTCATTGAAGATGGTCGGATATCCGAGATCAAGGATGCCATGGAACAGGCTGAAATGGACGGGATGCAAACCTTCGATCAATCACTTTATAAGCTTTACAAAGAAGGAAGGATCAACGTCGAGGAAGCACTACACAATGCCGACTCCAGGAATAATCTCCGGCTGCGTCTGAGGCTTGATGACCCCCATCAATTTGAAGCCAGCGAAGATCTTGAAATAAAGGAAGATTCAGATGAAGCGCAGATAATTATTAAAAAGGAGTGTTGAAATTTTGCTTTGATAATTAATGGAGTTAATTGATCCACATCAAAATTATATTGGCAATACCAAATAATATAATACCCTCCGATGACAGCTCAATAAAATGTATGGAATCACAAGCCTGTGATTAAAAACAATATGGACAAAAAAAAATTAATAATCCCATGGATAGTGTTTCTATGCATTTGTTTAGTGGTCATTCTCGCCGGCTACATGGTTGAGGGAAAACTCCGTGACCGAGAGCGACAACAAGTTCACGATTCCCTGCATTCAATTGGTTTGCTCAAAACAAGCCTGATAGAGATGTGGATGGAAGATCGACGTAGTAATGCCAAGGTGGTGGCCAATAATACTCTCCTGGCAAATTCACTTTACGCTTTTATGACACAGGGTGCAGATGCAGAAGGAGAGATAATCAAAAAGAGACTGAGGAATATATTGGAAGCACACGATTATCACTCAGTGCAATTTACCAATAAGGCAGGAGATGTGATCTTATCGGCTGCGTCAGTCATACCATTG
>CAYMPA010000170.1:0-1880 GCA_964392105.1 uncultured Enterobacteriaceae bacterium | reverse complement strand
ATTTACCAATAAGGCAGGAGATGTGATCTTATCGGCTGCGTCAGTCATACCATTGTATGCCAGGGAAAAAGAATTATTAGCTGATGCTATTTTAAACAACACCGTTTTCTTCGGAGAGCTGCACCGGCCTGTTTTAATGGATTCCGGATTCACTGGGATAGATATTATCATTCCAGTCAAATACCGGCAGGGAGATCAAGATCAGGTATTCAGCGCGATATTTATCAAGGCGAGTGCACAGCAATTAATCTTTCCATTGATCCAGACATGGCCATATAAATCTCCTTCGGCTGAAAGTCTTCTCGTGACACGTCACGGTGACCATGGCTTGTATCTTAATGACTTGAGATTTGCTGAAGATGCAGCCTTGAAACTGAAATTCCCGATAGAAGAAGAAAATCTACCGGCTGCACTGGCCCTACGGGGATTTGAAGGGGTTATGACAGGGAAGGATTATCGAGGAATAAAAGTCCTGGCATCAGCGCATAAAATCCGTGGGACAGACTGGGCACTCATTGCAAAAGTCGACGCCGCAGAAATATATGAACCATTAGAGACAATAACAAGGTTGTCCATAAATATAGTGATTGTTTTTCTAGCGATCATTTTCGCCATATTTTATTACTGGAGAAAATCTTTCAATGCACGCCTGGTTTCTCAACAATACAAGGCGGAACTGGAAAGACAGGCACTGACATCGCATTTCGATTATTTAAGCAAATACGCCAACGATATTATCCTGCTAACCGATAATGATTGGCAAATCCTGGAAGTAAACGACAAGGCACTGGCAAGCTACCAGTATACAAAAAACGAATTACTGGGTATGTCCATCACTCAATTGGAAGCTGCAAAGGATGGGAATAACAGGGAGGGCGCATTTAATTCTTCGATTAATGACGGATTTATTTTCGAGGATGTCCATGAAAGGAAAGACCATACAACATTTCCGGTTGAGATCAGCTTGCGAACAATCAAGATTGAAGGGCAAAAGCAACGGCAATTAATCATTCGCGACATTACAGAAAGAAAGGTCAGCGAGGCTGAGTTAAGACGGTATGAGCATATCGTTTCCACCACTGGCGATATGTTGGCTTTTCTGGATGATAAATACCATTACCTGGCCGTTAATAAACAGTATGCGTGGGCATTTAATAAAGAGCAAAAAGAATTAATCGGTCATACGGTATCGGACGTGTTCGGAGAGGAATTTTTTAATGATGTTATAAAGCCTCATGCTGATGCCTGTTTAACTGGCAAGGAAGTGAATTATCAGGCGTTATTCAACTTCCCGAGTACCGGAGATCGATATATGGATGTGTTTTATTATCCATATTACGACGAAAGAAAAAATATATGTGGTTTTGTGGTTGACGCGCGAGACATTACCTTGCGCAAGCAGATGGAGGAGGAGCTGCAATTCACGCAGTTTGCCATTGATCATGCCAGTGATGCGGCATTCTGGATGCGATCTGATGCACACTTTACCTATGTCAATGATGCCGCCTGCCGTTCCCTGGGATACAGCCGGGAAGAACTCTTAGGCATGTCCGTGCATGATATCGACCCTAATTTTCCCAAGGAAAGATGGGGGGACCATTGGCAGGAATTAAAGCAAGAAAAATACTACACGTTTGAATCCAGTCACCGCAGGAAGGACGGCATGGTTCTTCCGGTAGAGATTATGGTCAATTATCTTATGTATCAGGGTAGGGAATACAATTGCGCGTTTGCACGCAACATCGCCAAGCGCAAGCAGGCGGAAGAGATACTACGAGAAAGTAATGAACGCTTCAGGGCTGCATTTGCAGATGCCAACATCGGAATGGCATTGGTATCGCTTGATCACAGAATCACTAAGGCTAACCCGGCCTACTGTC
>CAYMPA010000169.1:0-5309 GCA_964392105.1 uncultured Enterobacteriaceae bacterium | reverse complement strand
TAGATATATCTCTAATTTTTTTTTGAACCAATTTTTTTAGTGTGTCATCAGCATACATATTTCGAAAAGCAATTCTCTGGATCATGAATTTTCTCCAATTAGAAAATTAAAACAACTGCTCAATAAAAAGCAGTTGGCAACATTGAAATTAATTCTAATCTGCCGGAGGAGAACGTGATGCAGTATAGCGAGGGGAGCAAGTCTTTAGGTTTAAGTATTTATAGTTATGTTTCGCGAATGATTTTATTTCGTTAGCAACATAATTCTCTTTGTAATGATGTAATTTGTCATCAAAACTAATATTTGTTTCTTCTTGGGAAACATCAATAGAAGAAATACCGTCATTCGATAACTGACTTTTCTCGGGCAACACAGACGAATTACTTTCTGCTGCTATGAATAACAACAGAAATATAATTGAAGATGATGAGATATTTCTTAACATTCTGTTTTTTTGCTTACATAAGTATATCAATAATTAAACATTAAAATTATCAGACAGACTCATAATTCAAAAAGTTCCATTTCCGATATGACTAACAACAACCGGTGGCGAACTAATTGCCAGAACGTCTGATATCAATATTGGTGAAGGCGTGTGATAAATCAACTAACATATGCATGTTTTAAGCTTGCTCAAACACTTTAAATGCGTATTTAAAATTCATAATCCAAAAGTAAACGCAAATTATGTTCGGCAGTCTTATCATTTATACCAAAAATAAAACCCAGCTCCCATTTTAGTTTATTCACTCCAATCTTTTTACTTCCAAGAAACACCGGACCCATACCAAGTGTTTTTTCATCTATATATAATTCCATTGCGGGTTCAAAATAACGTAACCAACGATATTTAACCTGGCTATGTAATGCTGTTTCGGGTTCATCTCCTACTTCTGATCCAAATTCATATTCGACAAAAAAATTCATTGCACTTATCCATTTACCCCATTCCTTTTCCCACAAAACACCAACACTGGTTTCCCATTTATTGATTTCTGTATCCCTTTCAATTTCAAACAATAATCCCCAATCGGACCAGAACTCACCTTGCTCTGTGAGTTGAAGCTTGCCTTCCAGTTCATAAGCATCAATTGAAAAACTTTGCGTTGGTAGATTTTTACCAATGACATAGGCTTCCATTGAAAATCGTTCAGTAAGACTGTTTCCAAAAGATATACGATGAAACTGGGTGCCATCCCTGATACTGTTATCATCGTTTTTATAAAGTGTTCGATATTCAATTTCTGATTTGTAAGCCTCTACATAGGGATGATATATCTTGTCAATTTCAGCTGATGCGGGGATAGCAGTGAACATGAAGAATAAAAATTGAAACGCGTTAATCTTTTTCATAATATTTTAATTTTTTATTGAACGTTTTAATCTTGTTATAATAAAAATCAAAATCATGCAAAAAATAATCACAGCAAAATAAAATGACACCTGTATCGGGGATGGTGTCGCTTCATAACCGATCAAAGCATAAAGTAATTGACCAATAATAGAACGTTCTGAAATGATATGTGATGTATCCCAAAGTGGAAGTTGAGAAGGTAACCAGCCTGACTGGATTAAATACAATGCAGCTTGTGATGCCATTCCCGCTGAAATGAGCATCAATATACCAATCGCAACTTTTAATAAAGTGTTCTGTTGAAGACTGTTCAACAGATAATAAATAATCGCCCCAAGACTGGCACCGATACCCACTCCAAGACCGCCACCCAATATTAATGACAGGTTGCTATTATGAGTCTGGATGAAAGAATAACTGTAAATTGAAAGTTCAGAACCTTCATGCATGATTACAATACCTACATTAATAATAAGTATCAGCCTGATATTATTTGTCAATAAGTGCGCCGTATTATTTCGAATCCTGAAAAGAAATAGAGAAATCCAGACGCAAATAATGTTTATTAATAGAGTCATGATAATCAGTAAGGCCGAATTCATGACTTCCTGGCCCGTTCCTTCTAGCAGGTTTGATATATCGCCTAAATAATATGCCGTAATTGATGCACCAATAAATCCGATACCAAGTGCAGGAAGAATCCATTTTCTTGAGTAATTCAATTGAAACGACACGGCGAGTAAGACGCTAAGTATTAATGCTGCTTCAAGCGCTTCGCGCAGAAAAATAATTACAGTCACGAGCATATTATTTTACCTCGATTGAGCCTTGCGCAGTCAGTGGATTGAATTCACCAAAAAAAGGGTAACTACCAGATTTTAATGGTCCAATAAAAATAATACCCTTTCGATTACCCATGATGACTTTTTCACGATTGAGCTCATAACTTTCAAACTCTTCCGGTGTGGTATCTTCATTAATAATCAATAATTTCACCTTCTGGTTAGCCGGGATATCAAATTTTGAGGGCAAAAACAAATGTTCCTTTATTCTAATTTCATATACAGGTATTTCAGCAAAAGCAGTTGTATTGAATAACAATAACGATATTAATACGGTCATATTATTAAAATATCTAAGAATGATTGTATGCATAATTTACCTATGTCATTTCTGACGGCAATTTTTTTCCCGGAAATGAAGCAGTAAATAACAAGCCTGATTCAAATTCAGAATGTTCAAGTGTCAGGTTTGCATCGTGAAGCTCTGCAATATATTGCACTATTGATAGTCCCAGGCCACAACCTAATGAAGTTGATGTATGTCTATCTCCACCTAGTCGATAAAACCGTTCGAAGATACGATCATATTCATCGACAGGGACACCAGGACCATTGTCCATAATCTGTATAATACGTTGTCCTTCTTTTTCAATAATTCTAATGACTATATTTCCATGTTCCGGGGTGTACTTGATTGCATTACGCAATATATTTTTAATCATGGTTTCAACAGCAAAAGCATCACCAAATATTTCACAGTTTTTACCATTAAACTCTAAATTCTGATTTTTCACATTGATTTCATCCAGCACATCTTCAATAACATTACGCGTCGCATCGAATAGATCAATATTAGTGAATTGTGCCATATAGTGATCCGGCGTCATTCGATTCAAGAGAATTATTTGTTCAACCAGATGGTTAATTCGTTGTAATCCCTCTTCAAGCTTGTTTGCTGATTCGGGTGGGTTTTTGAGATCAGTTAAAAGGTTCTGTAGATGAATTTTCAAGGCCGCGATAGGTGTTCTAAGCTCATGTGCGACATCTGAATTAAATCGTTTTTCTCTTGAAAATGAACGTTCGAGTCGCAGCAATAGTTCATTAGCGGAGGCTGCTAAGGTCGTCAGTTCTTCTGGTACGGCATCAATTATGATTGGCGTCAGATCCGAGGCTTGTTTTGATCGTAGTTGCATAGCCAGTTCATGGATTGGTTTTAAACCAAAACTCACGATCAACCAGACCAATATTCCCGTTAATGGAATCGAGACGACAATAGGGAATACTGCTTCCATAATGATTGAATCGGCCAATTGATGACGAATATCATCACGCTCTGCCACCATGATCCAGATTGACCGTAATTCGTTAAACATCACAAAAGCATGCCAGCGATAACCTGAAAAATTGGTTTCTGAAAATCCTGGCCTGTAATCCGTTATTGGTATTTCAGGCGCGTTCAGAGAACGCAATATGAGTTCCTTATCCTGATTGAATATCTGGAAAGCATTATTCGAAACTTTCTTTTGATTGAAATAATCAAAATCAATTATTTCCACGTTTTTATTTATCGGGATGGCATTGAGTATGTTGGCCTGTTGACGCAGTTGATCCTCAAACAACAGGCGTGCCTGATTCATGCTCTCACGATAACCATGCAATGCTGTTATAAAACTAACAAGTGTTATCGTTGATATGAGAACAACAACGAGAAAGGCTCGTATTGAAGTCACTGTTTTTTTATTATGTAGCCCATGCCATGAACGGTTTGTATAAATCCAGTAGGTAGTTTTTTTCTCAGGTTATGAATATGTACCTCAATAGCATTACTGGCAACCTCTTCTCCCCAACTGTATAACTTAGCCTCCAGATTTTCTCTTGTAAGTATAGCGCCTGCACTTTCCATCAGTGCCTTGAGTAACATGTATTCACGTTTTGACAATTGTAGATCATTATCAAAAACAGTTGTTTGTAATGTGGTGGAATTTAATGTGACATCGCCGATAGTTATTTCATTTGTATTAATATTACTGAGTCGGCGTTCGAGAACCCTGAGCCTGGCGATCAATTCCTTTAATTCAAATGGTTTGGTTATATAATCATCTGCTCCACTATCCAGCCCGGTCAATTTATCATCCAGTAAATCACGCGCTGTCAAGATAAGTATTGGTAATGTGTTGTTGTTTTTTCTTAAATGTTTCAGCAGGTCGAGGCCATCAATATCAGGAAGTCCCAAGTCTAGAATAAGAATATCAGGGGGTTCCACGCTAATATGATTTAATGCGGTCTGTCCTTCCTTGACGTGGTTAACTGTGAATCGTTCACGCTGTAACGCATTAATAATCCCGTCTGCCAAGAGTAGGTCATCTTCAACAAGTAGTATGTACATACATCTATTTTAAAAACTTTTTCTCAATGTTATGCTTAAGAAGTTTGTTGTGATCTAATAATACTTTTTTTATCCCATACTTCAGCATCCACTGAGGTATGAAACTGTAAATACCCGTTGTTGGTTTTTTAAATTCACCCGATACAGTAATTCTGGTGCGATCATTTACGGGTTCTAAATCATACCTTATTTTAAACTCCAGTGACTTATTATAATTATAAAAACTATAGGTATTCAATAATATGAAATCCATGACTTTACGTTCATATTTATAATTACCCCACAAGGATTTTTTTGTATTACGTAATATCGTTCCAATCTTCATTGGTCCGGCAGTAACCTTGACCTGTTCAGATATATCGGTTTGCCACTCTGGGACAGATACCGGATCAATAAGATAGGCAAATACTTTTTCAACAGGACGCTCTATTGTAAAAACAAGGTTTATAATTATTGTTCTAGTCAATAATAACATTTATTAATACAATTTCATTTTCCAATACATGACAAAGAAAAAAGAAGGTGCAGAAGAAAAATCTGGTTTTGTGAAGTGGTTTTCTGAGTTAAACAAAGATTCTGGTCCTATTGCTGGTGGAAAAGGTGCTAATCTTGGTGAAATTTATGATTTAGATGTTCCAGTTCCTCCAGGATTTGTAGTTACTGCTCAAGCTTATGATTATTTTATTGAAAAAGCTAATTTAGGAGAAAAAGTTAAAGACCTCTTAAAAGAAGTTGATTATGAAGATACAAAAGCATTGAGACAAGCAACTCAAAAAGTTAGAGA
>CAYMPA010000168.1:1930-5334 GCA_964392105.1 uncultured Enterobacteriaceae bacterium | reverse complement strand
GTTATTAACTATAATAGTCACTTGCAGTACACGTTCCCTGTACCAAATACCGGTTCAATTTGGTTTTGAATTAGATCTCATCCTGTCACGATTTGACACAAATGCATTATATTTAATCTATTTATTCATCAGACAAATGTCTATTTGCGTGTTTATTAGACATTTGTCTATATCATCTGACTGTCTTTTACTCTTTAATATTTATAGAAAAATCTAATTTCATTATTTCTGAATTGAAGAATATATGCTTACGTTAAGAGAATGTGCAACTCCTTTGACAATTGGGTCTTTCTTTATATCTGCTATTACCGGAATTGTTATTTTTTTTCATTTTCGAATTGGGTTAGTGAGGCCGGCACATGAATGGCTCAGCTGGTTTTTAGTATTAGGAGGATTATTACATATTATCACTAACTGGAAATCATTTATTAGTTACTGTTCCAAAAAGATTAGTGCAAGTATTTTTGCAATATTTCTAATTCTTTGTCTTTTATCATTTATGCCATTAGGTAATAAACAAGAAAGACCTCTTCATAGGGCCTCAAAAGCACTGATTGCATCATCTCTAGAAACAGTTGCACAAATTATCAAGGAAAAGCCGGATAATTTAATGGAAAGGCTTATAAAAAAAGGGCTAAAAATTGAGAGTACTGAGCAAACGATCATTGAAATTGCAGCCCAAAGCGAAAAATCTGGTAAATCAATACTTGGTCTGATTTTTTAGTATTGAATAAAAAAATAACTCAAACGTTATTATTATGACTACGCTGCAATTAACATTAATCATTTTTATAGTTGTAACCACTCAGGTGGCGATTTTTGTTTTAATCGCTTTTTACAGGCAATGGCTTTCTTTTGTGAACGTCAAAAAGCAATTAAACAATATGGAGAGCAATCAAGAAGAAGAAAAGCCTTCCCCTGGATTAGAAGTTTTACCCATAACGCCACCATGGGATGGGTTCCGTGATTTAAGAGTCCAACGTAAGAATTATGAAGATAGCAACAAAACCATTTGTTCCTTTTACTTAACTCCTTTGGATGAAAATACGCTACCAACTTTCAAGCCTGGACAATACCTGACCTTCAAGTTATCTGTCGAAGACAAAATCACACAAACTTTAAAGTCAATTGTCAGATGCTATTCATTATCTGATAAGCCAAATCAGGAATATTACCGTGTCACAATAAAAAAAATACCATCTCCGGCAGATGCCCTCAGTCTTCCACCCGGGATCTCGTCTAATTTTTTTCATGAGGAGGTGCATGAAGGTGATATTCTGACAGTCAAAGCACCTGCTGGTCATTTTTATTTAGACGAAGACGATAATATACCAATTGTTTTAATAGGTGGAGGGATTGGAATTACTCCCTTGCTTAGTATGCTCAATGCGAGCATCCACAATACTCTACAGCGAGAAATCTGGTTGTATTACGGCGTCCATAATAGTGACGATCATATTATGAAGGACTATTTAGATGTACTTGCGCATAACCACAAAAACCTGCATCTTCATATTTGTTACAGCAGGCCTAAAGAACAAGATGTAAAGAAGACTGATTATCAGCATTCAGGCCATATCGACATTAACTTATTACGTTTGACTCTACTTTTAAAGCCCTTTCAATTTTATGTTTGTGGACCCAGAAAAATGATGGAGACGCTCATTCCAGATTTACAAGCTTGGGGTATTCCCGATCACAACATTCATTATGAGTCGTTTGGCCCTGCTTCCATTATCAAGCATGAAAAACAACAGACCACATCAACAACAGAAACAACAATGTCAACACCAACTGTGTCTTTCAGTAAGTCAGGTCAGACTTATCAATGGGATAGCGATGCAGATTCCCTGCTTGAGTTTGCAGAAGAAAATGGAATAGCAGTTGATTCAGGATGTCGTGCCGGTAGCTGCGGTACCTGTAAGACCGTTATTGAAACGGGAGAACTGGAATATAATCAGTTGCCAGATGCTGATCTTGAATCTGGCACATGTTTACTGTGTATCTCGGTACCTAAGACCAACCTAACTTTATCTATCTAGTGATCGTTATGGACAGATCATTATTCTGCAAAGAAGTCATCCCATTTTTCATGATGTTCATTCTAATGATTGTTATAACAATCTTAACGGACTTCCTGTTACATCAATTTGAACTAGTCTGGATTGGACGATACCTGGGGATCCCCGGGACGATCATTATTTTATTGTCGTTTCTATATTCCATGAGAAAACGCAAGATAATTAATTTCGGCAGACCAAAAGTATTGCTCAATCTACATGAGTTTTTTACATGGTTTGGTTCTTTATTGATCCTGGTTCACGCAGGTATTCATTTTAATGCGATCCTGCCCTGGTTGGCCATTGTTGCCATGATGATAAATGTGATTAGCGGTTTAACGGGCAAGTTTTTATTGGATCGGTCTAGTCGACTGTTGATATCAAAAAAAGAAGAATTCATGAGACAAGGGATATCAGAGGAAATCGCAGAAGAAAAGATATTCTGGGATGTTGTGACATTGGATTTAATGAAGAAGTGGAGAGCGGTGCATTTCCCGATTACCCTGGTTTTTACTATCCTGGGACTCGGTCATATTTTGAGTATTTTTCTGTTTTGGCAGTGGAGATGAACAAAAGAACTGTCAAAATTATAATCATGGTCAATCTGTTGGCCTGTTTATTCCTGATTTTATGGTATCCACATTTGATGGTCAGTCCGGGAAAGCTTGTGGAAGGACATCAGGATTTAACAATGGATTGCTTCTCTTGCCATACCGTATTTTTTGGGATCTCTCCTGAGAAATGCATTTCTTGTCATAAGGTTGAGGATATTGGTGTGGTCACTACCAAAGGAGTGACTATTCAGAATAAAAAGAAAATTAACGTTCACTTTCATCAGGAACTAGTCAAGGATGATTGTATCGCCTGCCATAGCGATCATCGGGGTGTTAAGGTGTATCGAACAATTCAGAGTTTTTCCCATGAGTTGTTAAGCCGCTCTGGTCGGGATAAATGCGACACGTGCCATCAGAATCCCAAAGATTCTTTGCATGTAAAAATAGAGGGCAACTGTGGTCAATGTCATAGTCAAGAAAAGTGGATACCCGCCACATTTAAACACGATGAGTATTTCCAGTTTGATTCCGAACATGATGTTGAATGTGTTGAATGCCATGTAAGAAACGATTACAAAAAATATACGTGTTATGAATGCCATGAGCATAATCGTTACAAAATAGAAGAAGAGCATCATGAAGAAGGAATCTATGAATATGAAAAATGTACGGATTGCCATCGTAATGCTGATGAGGATGATGCAAAACGACTTTGGCGTTCATTAGATAGCAAGAATTTTGACAGGAGAGAATACAAACAACATGACGATGACAATTACGATGACGATGA
>CAYMPA010000168.1:0-1830 GCA_964392105.1 uncultured Enterobacteriaceae bacterium | reverse complement strand
TTAACTTAATGAAGTTGCTGAGTGGGTAACAAATTCAGGTGAAGACCATAGTAAATTAGCTAATCTAAGGCCTTACTCAAAAGTTAATGTCGATCCTGAAAGTTTTTAAGGATTTGCGAGAGTTTAGAAAGCCTTTTATAACCACCCATGTGTATTTATTTTATACTCTTATAGAAGCAATATTTCTCCATCTTATAAGTGTTATTGTGTCTGAAGTAAAAGAAAAATGTGGTTTAGTTTCCGCAATGCTCACAGGTCAAAAATTTTTTACCAAAAAGCCAATAGATTTTAATGTAGGTTAATTATAGTAACCTGATATAACCATCAATATCAGGCATTATGCTGAGTATATTTATTGTTTTTAAAGGTAATTTACAGTTTATCTGATTCAGATCAACTCAGCTTTTTAAAACGGGGCTATAAAATACGCAGCTATAGAAGCGCTATAGTGGAGGACAAAAAAAACTTATGTGGTCTATCAATACCAGATAGAGATTTACATGAAGGAATAGCTGGTATTGAACAAGGATTTGGATTGTTCGTATTTACGTGGATGTGTTTAACAGGTTTAACTATATTTATAATTGAAATCACTAATGTTTTTCTATTTGAAGAGCTAATAGAGGATTTGCATGAATTTGGTGAAGTACTAATCCCTGTATTTATATTGCTTCATGTCGGAGCAGTTATTATGCATTACATTAAAGGCGAAAATTTACTAAGAAAAATAAATCCATTTTAAAATGTAGACACTGTGAAAAAACAATTTAAATCGAATTACCTGTCGATCCTGGTATTAGTTTGTGCATCGGTATTTTTTCTTTACGATATAATTATTGATATTGCTGAGTCTAAAGATAATTTATTTCACCTGTTAACTGAAGGGTGTATCTTTATTTCAATTTCGATCATTCTGTATATAGAGATAAAACGAGCATATAAGTTCTACCTGGAAGTATTGTTAGAAAAAGAAAAGGTAGGGGCACTATCCGGTGAATTATTTCAAATCATTTTAAATAAATTTAATGAATGGAAATTGTCTGAATCGGAAAAAGATGTAGCCATATTGATAATTAATGGATTATCCATGAAAGAAATATCTGAATTAAGAAATGTAAAGGAAAAGACAATCCGGCAGCAGGCTGCAAGTATTTACAGTAAAACAGGATTATCGGGCAGACATGAGTTAGCGTCTTTTTTTATAAAAGATTTACTCAGAACACCAGAATAATACCAATGTCATGAAATCTTTATATGTGATTGATGTATATACTATAACAATGACATAAAGTTAATATTATAGATAATAAATCAGTTCAGCTTGTATGTGTAAAATAATCTTACCTTGTAGACCGCTTAAATTGACACTAATAGATAGTGTTAACCAATAATTATTTGTAAATAAAAACTCGATATTTCCTTCTTTAACTTGACTCTATAGTAGACTATAGGGTTTATACTTAACTAATATATTTATATGAGGTTTCACATGTCTACATACTCAATTGGGCAAGTTGCCAAGCAATCTGGCGTCAGTGTTGAAACGATTCGTTATTATGAAAAAGAGCGTTTAATAGATGAACCTGAAAGAAAGGAAAGCGGTTATCGTCAATATAAAGGAGAAGCTATTGATCGTCTCTCATTTATTCAACAGGCGAAGGAACTGGGTTTTTCACTCAAGGAAATTGGTGAATTGTTGTCAATTAAATCTGATGCAAACACTGTATGTGATGATGTTAAACAATTGGCGCAGAAGAAATTGGGTGATATTGAAAGCAAGATAAAAATGTTGCAACGGATGCGAAAGAGTTTAAAGAAATTAATTGATGT
>CAYMPA010000167.1:0-5340 GCA_964392105.1 uncultured Enterobacteriaceae bacterium | reverse complement strand
AAAAGGTGAACAGATAATATTTGAGCCAACTTAAACGTAGAATTGCTTAATTTCATTATCGCGCGTTTGAGTATGATTATTGCTGCTATTAATTAATAGCAGATTCATTTCAGTATTTTATTAATTTAGTTTCAAGCTTTGCATTAGATCTTTATAATGCGCATCTATGTTTAATTCATTTGAAACCATGATTGGCTTGCGCTATGTCCGTGCACGACGTCGCAACCATTTTATTTCCTTTATTTCCATGACATCGATGCTTGGTGTAGGTCTGGGTGTTATGGCATTAATTACCGTCCTCTCTGTAATGAATGGCTTTGAAAAGGAATTAAAAGAACGAATTTTAGGTATGGCTTCACATGCAACAATTATTGAAGACGGTAATGTCTTGAATGATTGGAAACCAATAGCAGAAGAAGTGTTGCATCATCCTGATATTATCGGTGTTGCTCCGTATATTCATGCTGAAGGTATGTTAGTAAAAGACAAGCGAGTTAATGGCACGATAATTCGTGGTATCTTGCCAACGGAAGAACCAAAAGTAGCCATAGTTACAGAAAAAATGACCCAAGGTGATTTAGATGACCTTAAAGCAGGGGACTTTAATATTGTATTAGGTAAAGAACTCGCACGAAAACTTGGCTTAGTCATCGGAGATAAGGTTACATTGGTAGCCCCGCAAGCAAATGTCACGCCTGCAGGAATATTACCAAGACTCAAACGATTTACCCTGGTCGGTATTTTTGAAGTCGGCATGCATGAATTTGATAGTGGACTTGCATTGATTCATATGGATGACGCATTACGATTATTTCGTAAAACAGGACCAACAGGTCTACGTTTAAAAACCAGTAATATTCTAAAGGCCCCCGTTATAAGCAGGGAGATAGTGAGTCAATTGCCCGGGCGTTACTGGGTTGTTGACTGGACTCAACGACATGCCAATTTTTTCCGTGCATTAAAAACAGAAAAGACAGTGATGTTTGTCATATTGCTGCTCATTGTTGCTGTTGCTGCATTTAATATTATCTCGACATTGGTCATGATGGTGTCAGATAAACAATCTGATATCGCTGTTTTAAGAACACTGGGAGCTAGTCCGGGCAGCATATTAAAAATCTTTATGATCCAGGGCACTATCATTGGCCTGGTTGGAATAACCCTGGGTGTAGTAGGCGGTGTGTGGTTAGCATCAAATGTAGAAACTTTAGTACCAGCAATAGAATCAATATTGGGCCGTAAATTTCTCTCACCTGATGTGTATTACATTAGTGATCTTCCATCAGATATGCATTGGAATGATGTCATAACGATTAGCGTTGTTGCATTTATTTTGTGTTTATTAGCAACAATTTATCCGGCATTACGTGCAGCAAACACCCAGCCTGCCGAGGCATTGCGTTATGAATGATGTATTGCTCGAATCCCGGCAACTGGACAAATGTTTTAATGAAGGTGATCTGCGTGTCGAAGTATTAAAAGGTATCGATTTCACTATTGAGCCAAATAAGAGCGTTGCTATCATTGGTGCGTCAGGCTCTGGTAAAAGCACATTACTGCATTTGCTAGGTGGACTTGATGTGCCTGATCGAGGCGATGTGCTTGTCAATGGTAAGAATATGACTGATTTAAATGATGAGCAACGTGGTAATTTACGTAATAAGCATCTTGGTTTTATTTATCAATTTCATCATTTGTTACCTGAATTTTCCGCATTGGAAAATGTCGCAATGCCATTATTAATCAGACGCGATAATCAAAAAGAAGCCTTAGACAAGGCAGCAGTATTATTGGATAAAGTTGGGTTGTCAGAACGACTACAACATAAGCCTGGGGAATTGTCTGGTGGAGAGCGACAACGCGCTGCAATTGCCAGGGCGTTGGTTACTGAACCTGCCTGTATTCTTGCCGATGAACCTACCGGTAACCTGGATGAAAAAACTGCTGATCAGGTTTTTGAGTTGATATTGGAATTAAATAAAAGCCTGGGTACAAGTTTGATTATGGTCACTCACAACCTGGAACTATCAAAGCAAGCCGATCGTATATTGGAATTAAAAGAGGGGATCCTGCATAGCTGATACTATTTTATATAGAGTGCTCTATTTTGATTTACGCCTCTTCTCCCACTTAGCAACCGCAGATATACGCCATATCAATCGAATAATGAAATAGGTCAGGATAGAACTGATCGTCCCCAGAATAAAACAACCCAGTAACAGTGGTTCCCATATATGTACAAGCGTGTTACTGACCCAGTCCCAGGAAAAAGCAAACACAACCTGCTTTTCTTGCAGTCCGAGTAATTTTGCACCTATTTGATAAGCAAAAAAGAATATCGGCGGAATAGTGACAGGATTACTAAATAATGAGAATACTACCGCAATAGGCAAATTCATTCGAAACAGGATTGCCAGTGCTGCTGAACTGATAGTTTGTATGGGAAAGGGAATAAATGCACAGAATATCCCGATAGCAGCGCCCCCGGCAGATGAACGTCGATGGACATGCCAGATATTTGGATCATGTAAATAGTCAGAAAAAAGATGCATACCGCCATGCTTTTGGATATGTTCCTTGTGAGGCAGGTAGCGCTTAAAAAGATTTTTCATTATTCGTAGAATTTTTCGTATTGCAAAAAAAGCGCGCTATTATAGCCTAATAATTTAGTTGGCCCTGAAAAAAAATGTTAGCAATTGAAATAAGCCATTACATTAAGACGTCCGCTATTATCCAGCCAACTAAATCCGGTACATGGAAGTACCGGCATCAGCCGTAGGCTGATGGAAGTGCAGGAAAAATCACATTTTATCCTGCGCTGAGCTAACCAGTTTGCCTGGAGCAAACTGGTCAGCAAGGATGTGGCGAGTAAAAGTTACCAGGATGGAACTTTACAGCATCAATTAATTTATTACAGGGAGTTAATAATATTTATGTTCGCAGGGACGCTGGCATTTGCTATGGGTATCTATTGCCTGTTGCAATTTTCATTCTTACCCTCTTTTTGGGTAATGACTTTCTTGCCCATATTATTTCTACTGAGCAGGTTTTTCTCTGGTTTTCGAGTTGTTTTTATATTTTTTACCGGATTTTGCTGGGCTTTGTATAGTGCTGGGCCAGAAATCGATCATTCTTTAGATTCACAAATTGAAAATACAGATGTACTAGTAACAGGTATCGTAATTTCAATACCTGAAGTTTATGACGACCATGTTCGATTTTTGATTGATATTAATGAAATCACAGATAGAAATGGTCAGCTTTTTTCATCGCCAGGAATAGTCCGTTTAAGTTGGTATAGAACTCAAAAAATTCCTGCGCCAGGTGAAATATGGCAGTTAAAAACAAAACTGAAACGACCTTATGGTTTTATGAATTCTGGCGGGTTTGATTATGAAACCTGGATGTTAAGGCAAGGTATAAAGGCTGTAGGTTATGTAAAACATGATAAACGTAACAATAAACTGGAGATGACTAAGGGATATCCCATTCAAAGACTTCGCTATAAGCTAGCTCATCAATTAAAACAAACATTAGATAAACCATTGCTTGGGCTGGTACTCGCGTTGAGCTTGGGTGATCGTAGTCAGCTTGGGCCACAACAATGGAGGATATTAACCCAAACAGGCACAAATCATTTGATTGCTATATCTGGTTTACACCTGGGCTTGATAGCGGGATTCATTTATTTTCTTGCCCGGTTTATTTGGAGTCGATTTTATTTTGCAACACAACGAATTCCGGCACCAATATTTGCTTCGATAATGGCATTTGTTGGCGCTTTTTTCTATGCAGTACTTGCCGGTTTTGCTCTTCCCGCACAACGTGCATTAATCATGATTGGTGTCTTTTTAATTGCATTGTTCTCAGCAAGGCAAACATTAATTGTGAATGTCATCTGTATTGCCTTGATATTGGTGCTAATCCTTGACCCGTTTGCGATTATTGCGGCTGATTTCTGGTTGTCGTTTATGGCAGTAATATTTATTTTATATATCACTCGATTCAGGGTAAGAAATCAAAGTAGGGCGCCTCAAAAAATGCCCTTTTCCCACGATTGCGACGTCAGCTCGACAACTGCTCGGTCTTTATTCCTGACACGACTCTACCACTCACATCCATGTGAGTGTCCCGGCGTTGTTCTACCTCCTGCGTCCATGCAGTCGTCCGTGCGGTGTTCTGATGCACATGGATGTGCGAATGCCGCGAAGACATGGATGTCTAAGAGCGGCCTTGCACTCACGAAAAAATTACTTTTTTTAGAAGTGCCCTATACTCTAAATCGATGGATTCGTTTGCAATGCCTGTTAAGTATTGCTTTATGTCCAATATTGATTTTCTGGTTTAAACAAATTCCACTTTATAGTGTCCTTGCAAATTTAATCGCGATTCCGGTTATTGGTTTTTTAATAGTGCCATTAATATTGGTGGCTATAATTTTTTTGTTTCCACTGCCAGTCTTGTCTCAACTTTTATATAACTTAATTGATAAGATAAACGATGTACATTGGTCGTATCTTGAATTTCTATCACAACAAAATAACGTAATTATCCCTGTTGCTGCACCAAATTTATTGTCACTTGCATTAGCCGTAATTGGTGTTTTTATCCTGTTGATGCCAAGAGGAATGCCGGCAAGATGGCTAGGTGTAATCTGGTTATTACCATTGTTATTTCCTTTAACACCAACATTAAATCAGGGTGAATTTAATTTTAATTTACTGGATGTAGGGCAGGGGTTGGCTGCTGTAATACAAACCAGGGATCATACGCTTGTTTATGATACTGGTGCTCAATTTTCGGAACGTTTTAATATGGGTGATGCGGTACTTAAACCATACCTTAGATATAAAGGGATCAAGCAAATCTCGATGTTATTGATCAGTCATGGAGATAATGACCACATTGGTGGTGCAAATGCGATAATTGAAAATTTTAAAATCGGCAGGATTTTAACCAGTGTCCCGTCAAAACTTCCAATGGAAAAATCAGAAATTTGTCATGCCGGACAAAAATGGGCATGGGATGGGGTCAATTTTCAAATATTTCATCCACAACCGGATGATTTATTTATAGAGAACAATAGCTCTTGTGTCCTTAAAGTTACTTCAGCACATGGTTCAGTATTATTGACAGGTGATATTGAAAGACAGGCCGAAGAAAGCCTGTTAATAAATGCTAGTGACCTTATAAAAGCTGATATCTTGCTTGTTCCGCACCATGGCAGTAAAACCTCATCCACGAATGAATTTATTTCAGCAGTGGCTCCAAAATATGCTTTTATTGCAGCCGGATATAGAAATCGATTTGGATTCCCGAAACAGGATATAATGTCTCGTT
>CAYMPA010000166.1:0-5379 GCA_964392105.1 uncultured Enterobacteriaceae bacterium | reverse complement strand
TGTCCCGATGAAGGTTATGTCTATGTATGAATATTATGCGTCGATCCATCAGCCTTGAGGGGGGTACCGAGATCCATGTAGTCGTATGCGCGGTGCTTTCTTGCTCTCACAAAAAAATTCTATTTTCTGAGGCACCCTTAAAATGCTCAGTTTTTTATTGTTTAATAGGATGCTAATGCATCCTCTTTTTTTATGTACAGGATGGACTGTCAGGATTTGTGTTCCAGACAAATCCTAAGTACCTGCATCCATGCAGGCAATGCCGCAGGCGCATGGGCAAGGATTGTTCCATACAATCCTTTTGCATTTCCTACATCCATGTAGGTCATGCGCAGGACACCTACATGGACGTAAGTGGGTAGACAATGTCGGGAGCATATTGTCGAGCGACTATGCAGTTTCGGAAAAGAATTGGCCTTTTCGTTTATTGAAATTAACGGTTAAAAACTTGATGCCAGTTGTCTGTATCTCGTCTGGATCATATTCATCATTATTATTGCTGTAAGATACTATACCCACGGCTTTAAAATCTTCCCCATCCAGCTTGATAATTTGGTCTTTATTCAATTTTATTGATGAAACAAGTTGCATACCGATTGGAGAAATGTCCGAGATAATCCCGTTCAGTTTATTGCCTGGCCAATAGGTATAAAACTGAATTTTGCTGTTTTTCGATATACGAACAATGTTTCGCCGTTGTTGTTCAATAAATGTCTTTGATGGTGGAAATAACGGGCTTCCACATTCAATACACAAAGGCGCGGTTTGTTTACATGGACTTTGTGCATGCGGCGTTTTACAAAAGGCACAGTACTGTGTGATAACAGGCTGATAGTATGATTTGTTTGTTATTTTTTTATCAATATTTGCAGGCGAAGATGTTTTGTTTATATACGCTGATAATTTTGATGATTTAACTACCCGGTTTTTTTTGCCAGTATTTAATTTATCCAAAGCATCGGGGTGATTATATTGAGTTAATAATCGATCATATAAGGCACGTTTTTCTGTATTGCCCAGGACACGATATGCTTCATTCAATAATTCTTTTGGTAAACCGGATTTTTTTGAAAGCGTTAAGTAACTCGTTTTTATAATACTGTATGGTGAATCGGGCTGGATATTGAACACACGATAATAATTACGTTGATTACCAAATGCATCTTTTTTATAAATTGTCCCACTTGTGTATTTTGTTGTCGAATTTACAAGATGTCCTCGTGAAAGTGAGCGAACACCATATTGTTTCAACAGGTTTTTGTCATAGACCGAACGTTTTTCAGGATGGCGTAGAATGTTGTACGCTTCATTGATGACAGTGGCGTTCCAGTTTTCTCCGCCAAGGTCGGGATGTAAGCGCAATTTTTGTAGTAATGTACGATAATTATTTTTGATGATTTCTAAAGGGGCATCAGGTTGTACATTCAGTATGCGATAGTAATTTCTCCTCTCATCGTTATTGGTTTTGTTATTTGATTTCAGCATTGAATATATATCGGTAATTAATGTAAAAAATTGAATTTCATGGGGGAATTTATTTTTCTAATAGATTATGTAATAAACTATTATTACTTATTAGTAAATAGGATATAGCTATTATATAATCTAATTTGATAGTTATCTGGCGTAAGTCAATATAGTTAAAACAAAAGTAAAATCCCGTTTAAGACTTTATAACTTGATTTAAGACTGGGATATCAATATAAAATAAAGTGACCTTTTCCAAAATACATGAAAAACATGAACAATAGTTTCCTGAACAAACATCAGTTTATTTTACTTCCTTGAGATAAGGAAATATCAGATATTCAGGTTCTATGAAAGATACGCTATACCGTTCAGAAGATTCACCTGTAAAACCGTTTGAGTTTAATAAACGTGTTGTAGAAATATTCCCGGATATGATTGAACGATCTGTCCCCGGATATCCGTTGACCATTTCGATGATCAGTGTATTGACTGATAATTTTGTACAAGAAAATACTAATATCTATGATCTTGGTTGTTCTCTTGGTGCAGTAAGCCTGGCAATTCAGCAAGGATTGAATAATAAAAGATGTAAGATCATAGCTGTTGATAATTCTCAGGCAATGATCGATGCATGTGTTAATAATATTTCCCGAGAAAGGCAAAATATTGAAATTGATTTTGTATTAGATGATGTACTTCAAACAGATATTGTCAATGCATCTGTTGTCGTAATGAATTTTACATTTCAGTTTATTCCTTTAGAAATGCGCTTAACATTAATTAAAAAAATCTACCAGGGGCTTTTGCCTGGTGGCGTTTTTATTTTATCTGAAAAAGTCATATTTGACGATGAAACTGAAAATAACACCATGAATCATATGCATCACCATATGAAAGAATTAAATGGATATGAGCAACTTGAAATAGCAAAGAAACGTGAGGCACTGGAAGATGTGCTTATTCCTGAGACCATTGAATCTCATCTTGATCGTTTAAATACTTGTGGTTTTGAAAATGCTTTCGTTTGGTTGAAGTGTTTTAATTTCATTTCCTTGATAGCCATCAAATAATATTCTGATGTTTTCATGTGATGGATTATGAAAAACTATTAGATACCCTTCATGAAAACTCGATGAGTGATTGGTCAAGGCAGCTTGAAAAACAATTATCTGATTATTTTACGAACATAAATCATGGTGATTATACAAAATGGGTATCAGCCATAGATAATCTACCTTCAATCCCGTTTTCTACTTTTGATTTAAATGCAGACAGTATCATTATAGGCTCAGATGCAGACTGTACAGATCAACAACAAGAGTGGATAAAAAAACGGTTAAAAACATTAATGCCATGGCGAAAAGGGCCATTTAATTTATTTGGTGTCTTTATAGATGCTGAATGGCAGTCAAATATAAAATGGGCAAGAATAAAAGATCATATTCAACCACTAGACAACAAAATGGTCCTGGATATTGGTTGTGGGAATGGTTATTACGGATGGCGCATGCTTGGGAGTAATGCCAGATATGTCGTTGGCATGGATCCAACATTGTTATTTCATATGCAGTTCTCAGCGATTAAAAAATACCTGCCTGATTTTGATATTGATATTGTTCCTTTAGGAATTCAGGCCTTACCTGATATACCATTGAAATTTGATACGGTATTTTCAATGGGCGTTATCTATCATCGTCGTGATCCAGTAGAACACTTGACCCGATTAATGGATTGTCTTAAATCAGGTGGTGAAATAGTCCTGGAAACATTGGTGATTGAGTCTGATCAAATAGATGTATTAATTCCAGACGGACGTTATGCAAAGATGAATAATGTCTGGTCAATTCCCAGTACAGGATTATTATTGAAATGGGTTAATGACACGGGCTTTCGTCATGCGCGTATTATTGACGTAAGTAAAACAACTTGTAACGAACAACGAGTAACAGAATGGATGCAGTTTGAATCTTTAAACGATTTTCTGGACAAAAAGGATAAGAACAAAACGATTGAAGGATATCCAGCACCGACCCGTGCTATTCTTTTGGCAGAAAAACCTTAAGTTATATTCAGTTAAACAGTTAAATCTACGGGTGTAATAAAAATGAGTAAAACTATAGTTATCATTATTTTATTTCTATTTATTAATCTCCCGGTTTTTGCAGAAGAGACTTATTCATCAGAAAAGCATTCCTTCACGATTGAAACAATAGTTAAGGGCTTAGAAAATCCCTGGGCAATGGATTTTTTGCCGGATGGGCGCATATTGGTGACAGAACGTCCAGGGCGCTTACGTATTATTAATAAAGGTAAATTATCGGAACCTGTAAAGGGTTTACCTAGGATAAGAGCCGAGGCACAAGGTGGTTTGCTCGATATTGCACTTGATCCTGATTTTGTAAATAACCAGGTAATTTATTTCTCATACTCGGGTCTTGATAAAACAGGTGTTGGTACCGAAGTAGCCCGTGCAAGACTGGTCGGGAATCAATTAAAGGAACTTAAAACACTCTTCAAGGCTTTACCCAAGTCGGATGGTGGTTACCATTTTGGTTCGCGACTGTTGTTTGACAAGGATGAAACACTATTTATTAGCTTGGGTGAGCGAGGTGATAGAGAGCGCGCACAGGATCTTAACGATCATGCGGGTTCACTTATCCGTATTAACAAGGATGGTTCAATACCAAAAGACAATCCGTTTGTTAATGATTCTGGTGCAAAACCAGAGATATACACCTATGGTAATCGTAATATA
The DNA here is from genome assembly GCA_964392105.1 of uncultured Enterobacteriaceae bacterium. Taxonomy (GTDB): domain Bacteria; phylum Pseudomonadota; class Gammaproteobacteria; order Eutrophobiales; family Eutrophobiaceae; genus UBA7359. The sequence continues at coordinate 1,154 of CAYMPA010000166.1, read as the reverse complement.
CAAGGCATAGCCATGCATCCGATAACTGGTGATGTATGGACTGTTGAACATGGACCGCAAGGTGGTGATGAACTTAATCTAATGAAGCCCGGCGTAAATTATGGGTGGCCAATAATTACCTATGGTGTGAATTATAACGTAGGCACGAAGATAGGTGAGGGAACAGAAAAAGAGGGTATGGCTCAACCTGTACATTACTGGGTTCCGTCTATAGCGACATCAAGTTTGCTTTTTTACACGGGGAATGGTTTTCCACAATGGAAAGGTAATGCGTTTGTCAGTTCGCTTAAGTTCGGTCAGTTGGCCAGACTGGAAATGAAAGATAATAAAGTGATAAAAGAAGAAAGATTAATAAACGGTGTTGTTGGCAGAATAAGAGAAGTACAACAAGGTCCGGATGGTTTGCTCTATATAATAACTGATGAATCGAATGGACGTTTGTTGAGAATTAAACCAGTAGATTAAGTCAGAAATATACGGCCATGGCCGTAAAATAAACTGTTAGGTTGCAAAGGAAAGAAATAATATGGATTTTGAATGGGACGCACACAAAGCTCAATTAAATGAAACCAAACATAAAGTATCATTTCATGAAGCCTGTGAAGTATTTGCTGACAATTTGTCGTCTTCGGTAAACGATCCAGATCATTCAATTGAAGAAGATAGATATCTAATTTTCGGAAAATCCTACGGTGAAAAATACTTGGTAGTATCCTATACTGAGCGAAATGAAAGAATCCGCATTATATCTGCAAGACAAATGACTCATCGAGAGCGTAGAGCCTATGAATAACGACAATGATACACTCAGGCCAGAATACCCTGAAGACTTGATAAAATCGGGAATTCGTGGGAAGTATACAAAGCAATATCAAGAAGGTACGAATGTAGTATTAATCGATCCCGATTTACACAAGATATTTCCCGATTCAGATTCTGTGAATCGTGCCCTCCGTGAGTATGTCACCAACAAGCAATCAGCAACCTAACAAAGCAAATCCAACGGACGCCAAAAAGCGCCGCCGCTGATTTGTGACGTTAAAACTTCGATTCAACGGCCATTGCTTTCTGCAAGCGCATTCATGCTCAGTAAGTGTTTATAAAATTGGGTGAGGTCCAGAGAAAATAAGATAGACCCTGATTTATATTTCAAG
>CAYMPA010000165.1:0-5418 GCA_964392105.1 uncultured Enterobacteriaceae bacterium | reverse complement strand
ACAGCGGCGGCCCTGAAGGCCGCATGATTATGAGGGAAAGAGTACACCTTAAATCGACATCAAAACTGTCCTGCTCATGGGGTCCACCTCACGTTCCACTGTAAGTCAAAGTCGGATACGGGGAATAATAGGTACACTGGTTTCGTGTATACTTTGTGTTGGAAAATGGGAATGCATGCTGGCAATAAGTAGCCCATGGGTTGACATGGTTGTTGAAGTTTCTATTGTTTTCATGCTAATGGGCCGCAAATGAATTCTTTGGTGTATTTTAAAATATATAATTAGGAAATAACATTGAATGCAAAACATGATGTAAATGAAATTTTCAGTGCTGCTGTAAATTTAGAATGGGAGCGCATAGATTCAGAGAAAGCTTCAAGCCTCAGAAGTAAGGGCGAAGGGTTTGTCCTTCGAGACATTCTGATCAAGCAAGTGCAAAGCTTGAACCCTGCATCTGTGCGTGAAGAGTTATTAGAGAGTCTTATTAAACAACTTGAATTAGTACCCCAAAACATACATGGCAATAAAGATGTGTGGGGATATATTACTAGCCTTAAAGCATTAGACTCATTAGATGCCCCGTCAGAACTGGATATTAGAATATTTAATATGGAACAGATGAAGGAAAATGTTTTTCATGTGACGAGCGATTTTAAATTTACCCATGGAAAAGAATGTATTGTGGCAGAGCTAGTTTATTTTATTAACGGCATTCCTGTTGCTGCTAGTGTATATGGTTCATCTACCTAAGTAGTAATTTTGATTTATTCCTATTCAGGATACCACTCAAATAATTTGTGAAATGGATATATTCATGTCGAAAGAATCTCCCGAGACTATTTGCCTTAAAGATTATTGCCCACCAGAATACCTTATTGTGCGAGCTGATCTCCGATTTGAGTTGGAGGAGCTGGAGACACGAGTGTATTCAGTTTTGACATTGCGGCGCAACCCAAAAAGCAAATGCAAAATCATTGACTTAAAATTGCATGGAAAAGAGCTGCAGTTACTTTCTATTTCTCTGGATGGTAAGGCCTTGGAACCGTCAAGTTATAGGCTGGATCAGGAAGGGCTAACTGTCTTCAATGTGCCTGATAGCTTTTCGCTTGAGACTGAGGTTAGAATTCACCCAGAAGAAAACTCATCATTAGAGGGGCTTTATAAGTCAAACGATATTTTTTGCACACAATGTGAGCCTGAGGGGTTTCGTCATATTACTTGGTTTGTTGATCGCCCCGATGTAATGGCGAAGTTTACAACGACTATCATTGCTAATAAGAAACGTTATCCGGTGCTTTTGTCTAACGGCAATCCTGTGGCGACAGAGGATCTTGGTGATGGCCGTCATCTCGTTCATTGGGAAGATCCCTTCCCAAAACCTGCTTACCTATTTGCCTTAGTGGCTGGAGATTTACGCATTGTAGAAGACTGTTTCACAACGGCCTCAAATCGTAAAGTCGATTTACGCATATATGTCGAGTCTGAAAATGTTGATAAGTGTGCCCATGCAATAACATCGCTGAAAAATGCCATGCGTTGGGACGAGGAGAATTACGGACGAGAATACGATCTAGATATCTATATGATTGTTGCTGTTAATGATTTTAATATGGGAGCAATGGAGAATAAAGGGTTAAATATCTTTAACTCAGAATATATTTTAGCTCGTTCCGATACTGCAACAGATCAAGATTTCAGAGGGATAGAGAGGGTGGTTGCCCATGAGTATTTTCATAATTGGACAGGCAATCGAATCACCTGCCGTGACTGGTTTCAACTTAGCCTCAAAGAGGGCCTGACCGTCTTCCGTGATGAGGAGTTCACCTCAGATATGGCCTCGCGTAGTGTTCAACGGATAGTAGATGCACGTTTGCTTTGCCAGGAGCAGTTTTCCGAAGACTCAGGGCCAATGGCCCATCCCGTGAGGCCTGATTCATATATAGAAATTAACAACTTTTATACCACAACAGTCTACAGGAAAGGCGCTGAGGTGGTACGAATGCAGAGTACACTGCTTGGGCCAGATATCTACCGTAAGGCAACTGATCTATATTTTAAACGCCATGATGGCCAAGCAGTTACTACAGATGACTTTGTTCAGTGCATGGCCGATGCTTCTGGTCGCGATCTGATACAGTTTAAACGCTGGTATAGTCAGTCTGGTACCCCGCTAATTGAAGCACAGGGTAGCTATGATGCTAAAAACCATACTTATACACTAACGTTGACACAAAGCTGTCCGCCGACACCAGGTCAACCGAAGAAAGATCCTTTTCATATCCCATTTTCCATGGGGCTGCTGAATGAAAGAGGTGAAGATATTCCATTGCAGTTAGAAGGGGAGGAGGGGACTTCCACTGGAACCCGATTGCTTGAATTAAAGGAGGAGCAAGAGACCTTTCAGTTTATCGGAATTCCATCAGAGCCTATACCATCACTACTTAGAAAATTTTCAGCGCCTGTTAAGGTTCGCTTCGATTACAGTGATGCTGACCTGTTGTTCCTCATGAGGCATGATAATGATGACTTCAATCGCTGGAATGCTGCACAAGGTTTGCTGCAGGACATTCTGATCGATCATGTTTTGAATGGTGTGGCTTCAGTGTCGTCGAGCATCATTGATGCATTCCGTCATATGCTTTGTGATCCCTCAATCGATAGAGCCCTGCTTTCTGAAATCATTTCTCTGCCTACCGAGTCATACCTTGGTGATCAAATGGAAGAAGTAGATGTTGATGGTATACACAATGCATGTGAATGGTTGAAATCAACGCTTGCAAATGAATTGCGTGAGGATTTCCTTAGGGTTTACCATGCAAATTCTATCACTGAAAGGTATGAAGTTGGCCAAGAACCTATTTCACGGCGTACTTTAAGAAATGCATGCCTTGGATACCTTGTTCAGGGGGATGATGAAAAGGCCCTTCAACTCTGCATTAAACAGTATTGGGCCCAAGATAATATGACTGACGTGATGGCTTCCTTGCAGCTTATTGCTAACAGTGGTCACCCTGAGCGCAAAAACATATTAGGAGACTTTCAACAACGATGGGAGGATGATCCATTAGTAATTGATAAGTGGTTTTCTGTCCAAGCCCTATCGAAGCGGACAGATACAGTTAAATGTGTCACTCAACTGCTCAAACACCCAACATTTAATATACGTAACCCCAACAAGATACGTGCACTTGTCGGCGCATTTTGTATAAATAACTTTGCAAGTTTCAATTCCGCTAACGGTTCAGGCTATGCATTTCTGGCTGACTTCGTGATTTTACTCGATCCAATTAATCCGCACGTTGCCGCACGTATGCTGCGTGCTATTGCCAGATGGCGCCATTATGATTCAAAACGTCAAGAGTTGGCTAAATTTCATCTAAACCGTATCCTTGACACAAAGAACCTGTCGAGAAATGTCTTTGAAGTTGCGTCAAAATGTTTGGCTTAATGGATAATAGACAGCGTGTTTATATTTGCTTTGGAAATATGTAAATATTCAAGAACTGTTATGTGAGGGGTTAAAATGAAGCAAATAATTGACAATACCCTGCCTAACTTTCTTGTTGTTGGTGCAGCAAAGTGCGGGACAACATCAATTTATCGCCTTTTGTCTCAACATCCGTCTGTTTACTTTCCTGTATTAAAGGAGCCTCGTTTCTTTGATTCAGAAATGTATAAAACGCTTTCTCAAAATGATCCTAGGCATGATCAATTAGTGCGCGAGACGGTGTTTTCACTAAAACAGTATAAGTCCCTTTACGCAGACTCTCAAAGGTTCGCATCTCGTGGTGATGCGACGGCTACATATCTGTATAATTATCGTATTAGTATTCCTCGAATCAAGGAGTGCTTGGGTGATGAAGTTAAAATAATAATTATTATACGAAATCCGGTTGAAAGAGCTTGCTCTGCTTACAGGCACCTATACATGGAGGGCTGGGAAGATCGCTCATTTACAGAGTGCCTGTTACTGGAGGAGCAAAGAAAAAGAGAAAACTGGTCAACTCTTAATTTATACCGTAATTCGAGCAATTATTATCAGCAAGTTAGTGCCTTTTTAGAAAGTTTTAATAGTGTACGTGTCTATATGTTCGAGGACTTTATTATCAATCCACAAAAGACTATGGATAGTATTACTGATTTCCTTGATCTTAGTAGGTTAGATTTTGATACTAGAATTCGCTATAATATATCTGGAAAACCCATTTCAAAATCGGCTTACAATGGTATTGTGAAATTGCAAAAGTCTATTGAAGGCAGAGTGTTAGCAAAAAGTAACAGGGATTTATCGGGCAAAGTCACTCGAGCATTTGAATTGGGTAAGCAAATACTAATGAAAGACGAGAAAATTGACTGTAGCCCTTCTGATGGTTTTCGGGAGAGTTTTATTGGCGATATATCATCGCTTGAAAAGTTGCTAAATATTGATTGTACTAGGTGGTCTAACTGATGCTTAAGCTACTGCATGAAAAATATGCTGTCGTACTATTCTCGCTCGTTATTATATTAATTGTACTTGTGGTGTTTTTTGTAACTTTTCCTGAGTTAATAAATGCCTCTGACACTAAAATAGTTCTTGATGTGCTGAATCTTGTTGGTTTTACATTTGCTATTCTTGCATTCGTTGTGTCTTGGGCCGAATCTAAAGCACAAGAAGAGAAAACAGCAGCGCATGAAAAACAGTTTAAAGATATAGCAGACTCATTATCTACTCAGTATCTCGGGCAATTTCCTTTTAATATGAAAAAAATTATTGACATAGTACAAGGTGGACAAAGAAAAATTCGCATCATGTGTGATGTTCCCGGTTACGGTGTTTTCTCACAAGAGAAGGAATTTAGACAATACTGGAATATTCTAAAGGAAAAAGCTGAAGATAACATTGAAATTTCGATAGCATTACCCAAGAAGGAAGTACGTATAGAACAGACTAGAAAAGAATTCGAGTCATATGGTTGGGATGAGATGAAGAAGAATAATGGCGATGAGATAAAAAGCTTGTTTGCGGCTAACCAAAATAAACCACCCATTCTTGATGAGATCAGCTTTGACGATTTTCTTGATTCGATAGAAAAGAAGTATTGTTCTCTCATTGAAGAAGTACAAGTACATAAATATAAGAACATCAAAATTATAGAAATAGATAAATTTCCCTCGTACTTTTATTGGGTGGTGGATGGCATGAATGCTGTCTTTACAATGCCAAAGTTTGATGGAGATGAAACAGAACAATGTTTTTTCACATCAGATGATAGGCTGATAAAAGCGCTGGCAGTCACAGATGCAAAGTAATATGCAACCACATTGCTGTCCGGTTAAAGATTTAGCAGCAAGAAAGTAGGCCTGAATTCCCAACGTTTGGAGGGTGTCCTGAATTTTGTGTAAACGGTTAAACTGACGGAGAGTTCCGTCTTACTC
>CAYMPA010000164.1:0-5482 GCA_964392105.1 uncultured Enterobacteriaceae bacterium | reverse complement strand
AGGGCCCTTGAATAACGCGGCGGACGTTCATCAAATAGATGGTTAACCCATTGTGCATATTCATCCCTTGCCTGAAAACGGAAGCCACTGGCAACTTCAGCTAATTCTATGCCACGTTCTTGATAGTCTTGTTGTAATTCTTCAACTGTGGCACGAATATCATTACGTTCCGGTTGTAATGTCAGATCACTTTCAAACAGATTCAATAGTCGTGTAATGCCTAGAGGTTGTGTTGATACCATCAAAGCTGCTTCGATAATATTTTTAATTTTTTCCTGACTCATGTTGCTGCCTTAACATAAATTGGTCCGTTGGTTTCATTCTGTACAAGCTGAATCAGAGAATCCTTTACCAATTGAAGAATGGCCAACAATGAAACAATCACACCGGCACGTCCTTCTTCAACACCGAACAGATCATTAAAATCTGTAAAATTCTCTGTATTTACTTTTTCCAACACGATTCCCATACGTTCACGAACAGACAATACTTCGCGATGTACCATGTGATGTGAAAACATATCAGCCCGTTTTAATACTTCTGCAAATACACGAAGAATAGAATCCATAGAAACTTCAGGGGGGGTTTGATTTATCTTGCGGCCTGGGAACTCAGCAACCGTTGCGAACAAGTCACGATCATAGCGCGGGAGCTCATCCAGTTTCTCTGCTGCCTGTTTGTATCTTTCATATTCTTGCAGACGTCTTATCAATTCTGCTCTTGGGTCGTCTTCTTCCTCGTCTTCTGAATAACGAGGTAACAGCATCCTTGATTTAATTTCGGCCAGCATTGCTGCCATTAATAAGTATTCACCAGCCAATTCGAGTTGGAGACTCTCCATCAAATCGATATAAGACATGTACTGTTCAGTTATCTTTGCCAGGGGAATATCAAGAATATCGATATTTTGTTTTTTGATGAGATATAAAAGTAAATCGAGTGGTCCTTCAAATGCTTCGAGAAAGACTTCCAACGCATCGGGTGGGATATATAAATCTTTTGGTAATTCCGTTATTGGTGAGCCCTGAACCAGTGCAAACGGCATTTCACCTTGACTGGTTTCAGTAGATTCGATTTCTTTATTCATCATTTCTAATTCGAAAATTTCAGGATATTAACGGTAATCAAGTCCCATTGAATCACGTACTTCTTCCAGGGTTTCCCTGGCCACATCTCGTGCTGCATCACACCCATCTGCAATGATACCGCGAACTGTCTCAGGATCATTCATATATTCATTGGCGCGCTCACGTATTGGACCTTGTTCCTTTAATACGGCATCAATCAATGGCTTTTTACAATCAAGACAACCAATATCAGCACTGGTACACCCTTCGATGACCCACTTTTTCAGATCATCATCCGAATAGACCTGATGCAGACTCCAAACAGGACATTTATCCGGCTCACCTGGATCGGTTCGCCTGACCCGGGCAGGATCTGTTGGCATGGTCTTTAGCTTATCTTCTACGACGCTGGGATTTTCCCGCAATAAGATGGTATTTCCATAAGATTTGGACATCTTCTGGCCATCCAAACCCGGCATTTTTGAAGCAGGTGTTAGCAAAGCCTGTGGTTCTGGAAAGATTGCCTTACCGGTCCCATCAAGGTAACCAGATAAACGTTCACGATCACCAATACTAATGTTCTGTTGTGAATCGAGCAATGCCCTTGCCTTTTCAAGTGCCTGGGTTTCACCCTGCTCCTGATAACTTCGGCGTAATTCATAATAGAGACGTGCATTCTTTTTGCCCATTTTTTTGACCGCAGCCTCTACCTTTTCCTCAAAGTCATGCTCGCGACCATATAAATGATTAAAACGCCTGACAATTTCACGCGCCAACTCGACATGAGAGACCTGATCTTCACCGACAGGCACATGTCCTGCCTTATAAATAATAATGTCAGCCGTTTGTAATAAGGGATAACCCAGGAACCCATAGGTCGTCAGGTCTTTATTAGACAATTTTTCTTGTTGATCCTTGTAACTTGGCACTCTTTCCAGCCAACTCAGTGGCGTACACATCGATAATAATAAATGCAGTTCTGCATGTTCAGGCACACGTGACTGGATAAATAGCTTTGCAGATCCAGGATTAACCCCCACTGCCAGCCAGTCGATGACCATATCCCAGATACTTTCTTCTATTATCGAGGGATCTTCATATTCCGTTGTAAGGGCATGCCAGTCCGCAGCAAAAAAGAAACATTCATATTCCTGTTGTAGTTCCAGCCAATTTTTAAGAACGCCATGATAATGGCCCAGATGCAGTTGGCCTGTCGGGCGCATACCAGACAAAACCCGCTGTTTACCGCTTGTAGACAATCAACAACCTCCCGTGGTCGTTACATTAATTAGGATGGAAAATAATAAAAGATGCGCATTATACCCTGACATCTGATCCGTGACAGAGCTAATTTAGTACCAGATCGCTGACACCTTTGCCCTCACGTATTATGCTCGGTTCATTGTCAGTCAAATCAAGAACAGTAGTGAAATCCAGCCCACCCGCTGCGCCATCAATTATCAAATCCACCTGCTTACCTATCTTTTCATCCATGGCCTCGGGATCGGTTTCTGGCAAGATTTCTCCCGGCAAAACCAGACTAATACTAATCATCGCTTCTCCCAATGCAGACAATAATGCTAATGAGATCGGATTATCCGGGATTCGAATCCCGATTGTTTTCCGTTTCGGATGTTGCAATCGTCTGGGCACATCCCGTTTTGCCTTTAATACAAATGTATAAGGCCCTGGCGTCATTGATTTCATCATGCGAAAGGCTGAATTATCAACTGAGGCATAGCTCGAAATTTCAGAAAGATCACGACATAATAAGGTCATATTATGGTCAGAGGACAATTGACGTAATTGACGAATTCGATCCAGAGCCACCTTTTCACCAATACAACACCCAAGCGCATAAGATGAGTCAGTTGGATAAACAATTACACCTCCCTGGCGAAGTATTACCACAGATTGAGTTATCAACCGAGCCTGTGGGTTATCCAAATGCATTTGAAAATATTGAGCCATAATGTGTACGGAGTAAAATTAGGTTATGATTACAGGTACATATAATATACGTAAAGATTCATGAAATTCCTGTTTGACTTTTTCCCACTCGTTGCATTTCTAATTGCTTTTTATTATCCCGAAGATAGAGAGCAAGGCATTTATCTGGGCATCCAGGTAATGATCATCGCATCTGCCATACAAATTTTTGTTTATTGGTTGGTAACCCGCGAATTTGAAAAAATGCACATCATTACCTTTGCGCTTACCCTGATACTTGGTGGTGCAACCTTACTATTACATGATGCACGTTTCTTTAAATGGAAACCAACAGCAGTGAACTGGTTATTCGCTCTTGTATTTCTTGGCAGCCAGTTTATTGGTAAAAAGCCAATCATCCGTAGAATGATGGATCATGCCATAAATGTACCCGATGAGGTATGGTTTAAATTAAATTTAAGCTGGGTCAGTTTTTTTATCGTATCTGGTATTGCAAATATTTATGTTGCTTATAATTTCAGTACCGAGTTCTGGGCTAATTTCAAGGTCTTTGGACTTTTAGGTTTAACCTTTATTTTTGCTATTGGTCAGGCAGTTTATATGTCACGTTATATGACTGAAGTTGAGGAGGAAAAAGATTAATCATGTTTTACGCAATCATAAGTCAGGACGTCGAGGATAGTCTGGAAAAAAGAATGAGTGTCAGGACCGATCATATTGCCAGACTTCAGGCCCTGCAAGATGAAGGTCGTTTAATAATTGCTGGTCCACACCCTAATATCGACAGTGAAGATCCGGGACCAGCAGGCTTTAGTGGAAGCTTGATTGTTGCTGAATTTAATTCACTTGATGCAGCACAAACCTGGGCCGATGCTGATCCTTATATCACTGCAGGTGTGTATGATAAGGTCATCGTAAAACCCTTCAAAAAAGTATTTCCCAGTGCCTGAATCAAAACGAGTTGAAATGATCCGCAAATATCTGCAAGCGGAATTTGCACCCGACGATCTTGAGGTCATTGATGATTCTCATCTTCATGCAGGTCATAGTGGCCATGGTGGTGCAGGACATTTTCAGGTTCATATTGTTTCAGAAAAATTTAATAACCAGGCAACACTGGCACGTCACCGTATGGTCTATGCTGCGCTGGAAAATATGATGCAAACAGAAATACATGCCCTTAGTATCAAAGCCTTAGCTTCAGATGAGAACGAATAAGGAGTCATTTATAAAACCATTTCTTAAATGGCCTGGTGGTAAATTCAGATTGCTCGATCGAATCCGAAATCAACTCAGTCAAGGTAAACGCCTTGTTGAACCCTTTGTTGGTTCTGGCGCGGTATTTTTAAATACCAGTTATAAAAAATATTTATTAGCGGATACAAACCCAGATTTAATTAATCTCTACTTGCATGTACAAAAAAACGATAAGGCCTTTATTGAATACTGTAAATCATTTTTTACACCTGAAAATAATTGTGAAGATCACTATTACCAATTTAGAGACAAATTCAACACAACGACAGATTTAAGATTTAAATCAGCACTATTTTTATATTTGAATCGACACTGTTATAACGGCCTTTGTCGATATAATTCGAAACATGTATTCAATACGCCATTTGGTAGTTATAAAAAACCATATTTCCCGAAAAAGGAATTAGATGCCTTTCATATAGCTTCACAATCAGCGAAATTCATTCATGCCAATTTTGTCGATACGATGAAACAGGCAAAACAAGGTGATATCGTATATTGCGACCCTCCCTATGCGCCTTTATCAAAAACAGCCTATTTCACAGATTACTTTTCAGGTGGGTTCGGTTGGGAAGAACAAATTGAATTAGCTGAATGGGCTGGAAAGCTAGCCAAAAAGGGAATCCCGGTAATCATATCGAACCATGACACTGACAATACGCGCAGTCTTTATCAAGATGCAGGAGCAAAAACTGAAGGCTTTCTAGTAAGAAGAACAATTAGTTGTGATATCAACAACCGACAAAAGATTGGGGAGATCCTTGCCGTTTTTCAACCCACTTAACAGTCCATTGTTAATATGTGTTTAATGGTTGTGTATTAGCATGCAAAAACCATTTATCCAATACGATGTGTCGCGCAAACCATTTTGTTTTTAATAACTTATTAGCCATATATTTTTTAATCCCTATCGGCATTTTCAAATATTTATTATTACCGTCTCGTTTACCAAATCGTTGCCTAATAAGACGTTGATAATTATTGAGTTGGTCTATCGAATAATTACCTTTTGCGTCTTCGACAACCTTCGCTGCTATCATGCCTGACTCAATTGCCGGGCATATACCTTCGCCACTTTGGGTGTAAGCCAGGCCTGCCGCATCACCGACCAGCAATATAGCGTTATCCATTATCTTACGAGGCGCATGATGATAAAGTTGATATGCATGACCATTAAATTTAATCGGTAACCTCTCAGGAATCTTTTT
>CAYMPA010000163.1:0-5633 GCA_964392105.1 uncultured Enterobacteriaceae bacterium | reverse complement strand
CGCCCGGTATAAAACGACATATAGGGATGTAGCATATAGCCGTTGTAATAATCCTCTGTAACCAGATGCTCTTTATAGACCTTGGTTACCCATGGCAGGGTATTCATATCTTCAATCAAGGCACGGGGTTTATTGTGTACCGGTTTGCCATCTTTCTTGTAAATTAAACCATCAATTTCTCCCAGAGGCTTGCCTTCAGCCACTTCCTTAATGGTGAAATCAAATTCATTGCCTGCAACAAAGTCAATTGCATCAGAAGCCAAAACTGAATGATCGGGGTTAACTGCTACATGTGCTCCACAGAAACCAATCAAGAGATTCGGATTGGCCTTTTTGAATGCTTCGGCAATCCTTACATCATTCGGGAAGGATGGCGTGCTGGTATAAAGCACCAGAAATTCATAATCGGATGCCAATGGCAAAACATCTTCAAGCGACATGTCACGGGCAGGAGCATCGATTAAACGACTGCCTTCAACCAATGCTGACAGTTGGGCTAACCAGGTTGGGTACCAGAATGATTTTACTTCACGGGTACATTGATAACGGGAACCTGCACCACCATCAAAACCATTGTACGACGGTGGATTAAGAAATAACGATTTCAACATTGCTTGGAAAAACTCCGAATTAATAATCTTGTGATGTTGCCAGATCAGGAATCTCTTCTACATTATCCAGTTCGAGTTGTAATTCTTGTTCAGAGTGTATCAGGCCAGCCTGATCTACACTGAATGCATTATCACGCCACTGGACTGAATTGCCAGTAAAACTAATCACTCTAATACTAAAAGACAAGAGATCTCTTATTGGGATTAACCAGATTGAGCCTGCATTTGTTGAGCCGGTAATCGACTTTGTGCGTTTGTGTAAAATGATGCGCGATACTAATACCATAAGAACAGGTAAGAATGACCAGATTAAACTATGGGTTGCTATATAGAGAATGAAGGCAGTAAGACTACTGATAACAAGTGTATCTGTCAGGAATGTAAGCGTGTAACCCAGTGGCTCTACTCTTCTCAGCGTTCTTGCCCATCGTAATTCATGTGTCATTAAATCCTTTATAGACGCTTCTTCAACGATGTTTTCAACAACAAAGTCTGAAAGATAAATTTTATGGCCAAGATTTGTAATTAATTTTCCGAGCATGTAATCATCAGCGAGATAGTTAGATAATGATTTAAATCCACCAATCTCATTTAAGAGCTTACGTCGGACTATCATCGTTGCACCAAGACAGTATTTAATCGGCTGTATAATTCGTGAAATTAGAACAGAAGGTAAAAACCATTCATTAATAAACATCGCGTTCAATGATGACGCGAGTTTACCTCTTGCTGATCCGGAATATAAACAGGTAACAGCGCCCACGGTTGTATCAGCAAAAGGTGACATAACATTAGAAAGGTAATTATCCGGAACACGCATATCACTATCAGCGATAAGTAAATAATCATGCTTTGCTGTTAGGTACATATTAATCAGGTTTGAAACCTTATGATTAGTACCATAGATACGCGGGTCGACAATGTAACTCACATCAATGCCATTAAACTCCTTTATGATTTCTTCAACGACAGGAATAGCAGGATCATTATTATCATGTAATCCGAATATAACCTGGTGTTCAGGGTATTCCTGCTGGCAAAAACTACGAAGGTTTTCTGCCAATTCAGGATCAAGACCATAAATCGGTTTTAAGATCGTAACCGGCGGATGAAAATCTTTTGATGTTATCGAGCGCTTTCGTTTCAGATTGAAACGTTCAACAGCAAAAACTGCAAAAAGAAGATAGCCAACCGAGCATAGGCAAATTAAAGCGAATGCTATGTTAAATATGTTGAATAATTCAATCTGCATCGGTCAACTGTATTGTGTTCTCATTATTCTAAATATCCCTGCAGAGATAAAATATTAAATAAATTATTATTTAACAGTAACTTGGAATGGTTAATTATAATTCTTTTAAAGTCGATAAAACAAGAAAAATTAACTTTTTAGTCCCCGCGAAGCCAATCGCGCAGCATATTGATTTTGGAGGCTTAAAGCAACTATTACAAATTGGTGAGAAAACGTCTTTAAGAAGCGTCTACCTGGTCATACTTGACGGGTTTATTGAGTAGATATTTGGCTTCGACATGGTGCCAGCAGAGTACTCCTGGGAGGTCGATCATCAGTTCCCGAATTCGGGTTGCCAGTGATATTGCCAGTGAAAATTCAGGGGTCAGGCCGACCAATACACCCAGCATCAGATAACCCCCTTCCTGAACCCCATAGCCATTCGGAATAATAAAGGCGATATCCGTGATGATTGAGGTCAGGCTCTTCAACATCAGGGCTTCAATAAGGCTAATGGGGTGACCCAATAAATAGCAGGCCAGCCAGACTTCAGAGGTCTGTAAAATCAGGCCAATGGTCCGCCATAAAATAGAGACAAAAAACCGTTTTTTATCACCGTAGATTTCCTTTACCACCGCATCCACGTCGTGAGCATTATTGGTGATTTTGCCCCAGCCATCTGAGGCATTAAATTTGCCAATAATTCGGGCAATAAATCCAAACATACCAGCCCGTTGAACGATAACAAATCCAACAATACCGAGCCCAAGTAGAATAGTGCCCAGCATAATGAGTATGGCCAATTCATTATCTATCGCGAGATAGACCAGCAACCCAGTACCGATAATCGCCCAGGGAACCAGGGCAAGAGCCTGTACGGTTTTGTCGACCAGGACAGATGCACTGGCATCAACACCACCTCTGCCCCAGAGCATGAGTAATCGGGCCTTGGCTATCTCTCCACCAATCGTTGCAACGGGTAATAAGGTATTAATGGCTCTTCCCATCCACAGCGCGAGGAATAACTCTTTGAATGGAGGAATGCGTTTAACTGGAAAAAGTAGATACCAGGAAACGACTGCCACAATCAAGCTAGGTAGCCAGACTATTGGTAATAGAAGTAAAGAAAACCCGGAATTAAGTAAAAGCTCAAATATTTCATCAATTCCCTGCCAGACGATGAGCGAGGTCAGTACTAAAAGCCCGACCAGCAAGCCAATGTAAGAAACGATTCGAATCATGGAGTTTTAACGAAAAGGAATGATGTGTTAATAATGGGTTTTAATTTTCCAGATGGACATTAGAATACCAAGCAGTTCTGGAACATACTAGGGAATTCACAATGAGAACTTTGTACGAATGATATTTTGCCCACATACGTCGTTAAAATGTGCTCGAATGCGGGGTCGGGAAGCGACAAATTTTATATAAACTCCGCTTCTCGGCTTTTGGGCTTCCTGCGTCGCTTTACCTCCTGCGTCCATGCAGTCGTGCGCGCATATTTGCCTCGTCTGAGAACAAAATCTCTATCCGTATAAAGCCCTCATAAACACAATTTAATTATAAGATTATTTCTAAATCATATTATGACCTCTGAATCTATTACTACTCCGACACAGATATTTCCTTTAGTTCGTCATCTATCATATCGATTGACGCCTGTTTTACTAAATACATCGATCACACCCAATCAGATAACAGCTGTATCTCTATTGTTAGGTTTATTGTGTGCCGTTTGTTTTATTTCGGGGAATCATATTGCTGGAATTATTGGCGCTTTATTGCTGACTACAAGTTATACCTTTGATAATTGCGATGGTGAAGTTGCACGAATAAAAAAAATGTCATCCGAATTTGGTGCCAAGTTTGATGACATGGCAGATTGGATGGTCGATGCCAGTTTCTTTGCTGCATTAGGTTATGGAACCAGTCAGGTCATGCATCAATCTTTCTGGTTCTGGCTTGGATGTGCAGCAGCAGCAGGTGCATTTATCGATTACGTTGTTGATTTGTTTTACCACGCTAAAAATGAACAGAAAGAGGATTCAAAGACAAGAGAAGAAGTCGCATCAGAACCGAAACAACCAGAGGATGCGTTGGACTGGATAATTTATATCTTCCATAAATTAAGCCGTGCTGATTTTTGTATCATTGTATTAATACTGGCTTTGTTTAATGTGACATGGATATTGTTACCGTTTGCCGCGGTAGGCGCACAGGTCTATTGGATTACTGATCTGTTTGAGCGGGCAAGGGGATACCATACTTAACTTAGGTGGTGACAAAATGAATGTAATGATGAGTAAAAATTCTGTATTAGCCGGAATTGTTATTTCTATCTGTATTATTTCTGTGGGATCAATGATGACAGTACAGAAAGTAAACGCAGATCCTGTTGTGACAGTTTACAAATCCGCGACCTGTGGATGTTGCAATAAATGGATAAGTCACATGCAGGATAACGATTTCAAGATTAAGGCGGTAGATGTTCAGAATATGGATTCTGTTAAACAGCAATATGGGATTTCCAGCAACCTTGCAAGTTGTCATACAGCTATTGTTGATGGTTATATTATTGAAGGACACGTACCTGCAAGTGATGTGAAACAGCTTTTATCTGAAGAAAAAGATGTTCTTGGTATCGCAGTGCCGGGAATGCCGATTGGTTCACCCGGAATGGAAATGGGAAATAGAATAGATCGTTACGCAGTTATCTCATTTGATAAAGAAGGAAATGTAGAGATTTTCCATCAATATTGAAGTTAATGTTGAACAGGCCAACGCGTTTAGCGTCTTGTGATTGCAGGAGCAATTCCGGTGACTAAAGAAATAGAAATATTGTTCAACTCACTATCCAGACTGTGTGAAAACTCATTGGATGCACCACTAGTTGGAAAGTAATATTATACCTTCAAATGAGTTTTCACACAGTCTGCAGCGAAAGCAATGGGATGGACTCCTCCTCCTTTAATCGGCATCTAGGTGCCAAACTGGAAGTAACATCCACCAGTTAATAGAAAGAAGGAGCCCATCCCATTGCTTTCAGTATGGAGGCGACTGTCAGGAACCAGCGTATTGCGAAATAGCCAGTACTCATAGGATGTTACATTAATCAGTTGGAGATTCTTTAACTATGTCCTCTTTAGGTTTCCGCTTAAAGAAGGTAATTTACACACTAATTGCATAATTGGTTACAGAGCAATGAAAAGTTATCGCAGACTTTTAAACATGAGTTATCAAAGAGCGATCTCGCCTGATTTCGAGCGTTTTTTTAAACGTTTCTATGACAAGTTTATCAATACAGATCCGCAAATCGCTGTCTTATTTTCGAATACCGATATGGATCGACAGGTCAAGATGCTGATGCAATCGATGACCATTATAATTTCTTTTGCAGCGACAATGGAAGCCGATGGAAAAATCTATCAACTTGCAATGATTCATGGTAAGGATAAATTGAACCTCTCCGCGGAGATGTATGATAACTGGCTAGAATGTCTGGTAGATACAGTAAAAGAACATGATCCAGAATTTGACTCTCAAGTTGAGACAGCATGGAGAGTGGTCATGTCACCTGGTTTAGAGTATATGAAATCTTATTGTAGTAAATAAAATCTAATAACGATAAGTTTAACCATAACCCCTTTCATTGCCACGCACTATTAGAATAGGTCGCTAGTTGCCTGTCATTACTTCTATCTGACCGTCTGCTTTCAGTGGCGACCTCAACTGATCAACGCAACACTTTATCTTTAAGATAAAAAGATGGAGTGTAAATATGACATACAGAA
>CAYMPA010000162.1:0-5658 GCA_964392105.1 uncultured Enterobacteriaceae bacterium | reverse complement strand
GAAAACACTATTTTTTCCTTTTGAAGTCATTAGTTATATGCCATATGTATAACACAACATTAACTTATTCTGGCTACTATAGCCAAGAGAAATTTAAAAAACAATCAGTTTTTAGGGTTTTTTAAGGTAATGCATTCAATTTTACAATTTCGTGAAAAAAACGGAACATATTGAGTAATTGGGATATCATTTATACAAGATGTTGCGTTTTCTCTTTAATTTTCTCCTCTCAATACTGGTTTTAGTAATAGTTACAGTCGTAATTGTGTCCTGGTATGTGTTGCCTGGATTACCTGACATAGAAACATTAAAGGATGTCAGGATGCAGGTCCCTTTACGAGTATATAGTTCGGACTTATCTCTAATTGCAGAATTTGGAGAAAAAAGACGTACACCAGTAAACATTGAAGATGTTCAACCAAAATTAATTGAAGCATTTCTGGCCGCAGAAGATGATCGTTTTTATGTGCATCCCGGTGTTGACTGGCAAGGTATAGCCAGAGCAGCATATTCTTTAATTAAAACAGGTTCGAAAAAGCAGGGTGGCAGCACAATAACAATGCAAGTTGCCAGGAATTTTTTTCTGAGTCGTGAAAAAACCTATCTCAGAAAACTTAATGAAATATTTCTTGCATTTAAAATTGAACGTGAACTCAGTAAAGATGCCATTCTGGAACTATACCTTAATAAAATATATTTGGGACAAAGAGCATACGGAATTGCAGCTGCAGCCCAGGTGTATTATGGAACTGATATTAACTCATTAACCTTACCGCAAATTGCAATGATTGCAGGTCTTCCAAAGGCGCCATCTACAACGAATCCAATTAGTAACCCCGAACGTGCATTGATACGTAGAGATTATGTTTTACAACGAATGTCGACACTCTCATATATAACAGATGACGAATTTAATAAAGCCTCGAAATCCCCAATAAGTGCTTCCCTGCATACAGCGTCAATTGATATCGAAGCGCCATATATTGCCGAAATGGTTAGAAGCGATCTGATTGAAGAACAGGGTGATGCTGCCTACAGTAATGGGTTAATCGTAACAACAACCATTCTCGATCGAAATCAAAACGCTGCTAACCAGGCATTAAGAAATGCATTACTCGCTTATGATAAACGACATGGTTACCGAGGGTCTGAACATCATATAGATGATGTTGAAACAAAAAATGAAAAAGATATTGTAACCTTACTTGAAAGTTTCCCAACACTGGGCAATCTCTATCCGGGTCTGGTTACACATGTCAATGAACAATCCGTAAGTGCAACTATTTCTGGTATCGGCCAAGTTGAAATTAATTGGGAAGGTTTAGAGTGGGCAAGAAAATACATCACTGAAAACCGACGTGGTAACAAACCAAAAATAGCAGGAGAAATATTAGAAGCAGGAGATATAATACGTTTAATTGAAACTGAAACCGGAGATTGGGTGCTCTCCCAAATACCTGAGGTAGAAGGCGGTTTAGTATCTCTTTCGCCTGATGATGGGGCAACACTGGCTTTAGTCGGTGGCTTTGACTTCTATAAAAATAAATTTAACCGCATAACTCAAGCAAGAAGACAGCCTGGCTCAGGATTCAAACCATTCATATATTCTTCTGCAATTGAAGCAGGTAAAACTGCTGCAACAATTATTAACGATGCTCCTATCGTCTTTGAAGACCCTGGTATAGAAGATGAATGGCGTCCTGAAAATTACAGTCGAAAAAGTTACGGGCCTACTCGATTGAGAGAAGCGTTAACTCATTCCCGCAATCTGGTATCAATAAGGTTACTACATTCAATAGGTGTTCCATTCGCACTTGAACACATTCAAAAGTTTGGATTTGATATTAACCAGCTTCCTCATAATCTCTCGTTATCTCTTGGAAGTGCTGAAATAACACCATGGGAACTGGCAAGAGGGTATAGTGTTTTCGCCAATGGTGGATATCTAATCGAGCCTTATTATATAAATGAAATTAAAACCTATACTGGTGATGTTGTTTATTTTGCTAATCCTAAAGTAGTTTGTAATACATGTATAAATAATAATCATGACTCATCTGTAGATTCATCCGATGAACACATTATTATTGAAAAAGATGCTGCCACAGTTCAGCTAACGGAAAATGATAATGAAACCGAATCACCATATGCTCCTCGTACAGTCAATGCACAAAATATCTGGATCATGAATTCAATCACACGAGATGTGATAAAAAATGGTACTGGTCGGCGTGCATTACAACTCAATCGTACTGACCTTTCTGGTAAAACAGGAACAACTAATGATCAACACGATGCCTGGTTTTCCGGATTCAATTCGAACATAGTCACAGTGAGCTGGGTAGGATTTGACAAATTCCAACCGCTTGGTAGCCGTGAAACTGGGGCTCGTGCAGCATTACCCATGTGGATTGACTATATGAAAGTTGCTCTCGATGGCATGCCCGAATCAATTATGGAAAGACCTAAAGGTCTGGTAAATGTTCGTATAGATCCCGTTACCGGGCAACTTGCAAATGCCAATAATCCAGATGCCATATTTGAAGTATTCAGACTAGAACAAGCGCCAAAATCAATAGCTGAAACAAAACAACCTGATATCTTTTTGCAAGATACTGAAGCTAGTTCTATTCCAGAACAATTATTTTAATAGATATAACAATGCGTCTTACATCTGACGATCGCATCAGAAAAGAAATCGCACATGAAGCTGCCAAACTGGTTGCAATAGATGGTCTGGAAAATTTTTTACAGGCAAAGAAAAAAGCTGCTCAACAATTAGGCATAAACAATAAACGCATGCTTCCTAGTAACAGCGAAATAGAAGCCGCATTAATAGAATATCAATCGCTCTTTCATAAGGACAAACAAGTTCAGACTCTTTGTGGATTAAGAAAAATAGCATGCGAATCTATGATGTTACTAAAAGAATATAATCCCCGACTTGTTGGCTCTGTGTTAACTGGCACTGCTAATCAATATTCTGAAATAATAATTCATGTATTTTCTGATACACCTGAACTTATTTCTCTTTTTCTTGAAAACAACGGTATTCCGACATTAATTTGCGAACGTCGATTACAAATTGAAAAGAATAATCATGTTTATTTCACTGCATTTAAATTTATTGCCGGAGATATCAATATCGTCCTTATAGTATTACCACTTGAAAACCTGAAAAACGCTCCTATTGACCCTATAACAGAACGTCCTATGGAACGCGCTCGTTTAAGTGATGTTAAAAAACTTATTGATAGGCAATAAATATCCATCATCTATTTATTGTATATGACTATTAATAAATGCATCTTATGTATTGCCATAGCAACACCACTACGACGTCTGTTTGATTATCTACCACATGATATAACTGAGATTAACAAACTACAGCCTGGGGTACGTATCTCGGTACCCTTTGGTCGACGCAAAGAAGTTGTTGGAATATTGGTGTCCGTCAATACTGAAAGTAACCACCCGCAACATAAGTTAAAAAAAATTAATCATGTTATTGATAATCAACCAATACTGGATAACAAGCATCTTAAGTTGCTTGTTTGGGCGAGTAATTATTATCATCATCCAATAGGGGAAGTAATTTTTAGTGCTTTACCAACATGGCTAAGAAAGAATAATTCAATAGACAAATTTAGAGAAAGTGTCTGGGGTTTAACAGAAGAAGGAATCTCTACAAACCCAAATCTTCTCAATAAGTCCCCCAAACAAGCACAGATTCTGAATTTTATTCAAAAAAGTAAAATACCTGTAAACGAATCTGAATTAAATAATATCTATTCAAGATCGAAACAATCACTTCTTGCTCTTGAAAAAAAGGGTTTAATTATAAAAGGAATTAATGAATGCCCCGATAAAATAATCAAAATAAATAAAAGCTCATTCGAATTAAATAAGGAACAAAAGTCTGCAACAAACGCTATTCTGAAATCAATAGATAATGCTTCAGTATTTCTTCTTGATGGCCTCACAGGCAGTGGTAAAACCGAAGTATATATGTCAGCAATGGAATCCGTAATTAGATCTGGTAAACAATGTCTGGTTTTATTGCCTGAAATCGGTCTGACGCCTCAACAAATCCAACGATTTAAAGATCGTTTTGATGTCAATTTAGCTGTACAACATTCAAGTTTGTCTGATACTGAACGAACTCGATACTGGCAAGATGCCAAAACAGGAAAAGCAAAAATAGTACTGGGAACACGTTCCGCTATTTGGACCCCCCTCGCAAACCCGGGCCTATATATAATTGATGAAGAACACGATCTTTCCTACAAACAGCAAGACGGTTTTCGTTACTCCGCAAGAGACATACTTATTATTCGTGCAACCCGTGATAAGGTCCCGGCAATATTGGGTTCAGCTACACCTTCATTAGAAACTCTTTATAACGTTAAAAAAGAGCGTTACAAACATTTAGTTTTGCCTTCCAGAGCAGGTGCTGCAAAACCACCAACATATAGATTGTTGGATATTCGTGGTAAAAAAATGCATGGTCCATTATCGCAAAAACTTATAGATGAGATCGCCGAACATTTAAATAATAAAAATCAGGTATTACTATTTCTAAACCGTAGGGGCTACGCAGTACATTTATATTGTCATCAATGTGGCTGGAAAGCCGAATGTGATCGATGTGAACTACCCTATACATATCACAAATCCAGTGACCGCCTGGTTTGTCATCATTGCGGTTCAATTAAAAGAAATATAATAAGCTGTCCTGATTGTGATGAATCATTACTATTAATGGGTCATGGTACAGAACGTATTGAAGAGGTGCTCACCGAATTATTTCCAAAAGCAAATATATCAAGGATCGATCGCGACACAACACGAAAGAAAGATGCGATGAATGAATATCTGGAAAAAATTCATTCTGGCAATATTGATATCCTTATTGGGACACAAATGTTGGCTAAAGGTCATCACTTTCCAAATGTCACTCTAACAGGCATTGTTGATGCGGATAGAGGGTTATTTTCAACTGATTTTCGTGCCAGTGAGAGATTGGCACAACTTTTTATGCAAGTCAGTGGTCGAACCGGTAGAGGTGTTAAGGATGGCATTGTTGTAGTACAGACCTATAATCCTGAACATCCATTATTTCAACAGCTTATTAAACATGGATATAATTATTTCTCTAAATCTCTTCTACAAGAACGAAGTCATTCATTATTACCACCTTATTCATACATGGCTTTCTTAAGGACAGAGGCGCATAATATTAATGATGCAAAACGCTTTATAAATAATGCCGCAATGCAGTTAAACCAACTTACAAAAAATACATTGTCAGTATTCGGTCCAATCCCTGCCTTAATTGAAAAACGTAGTGGACGTTATCGCTACCAATTGATTATCCACTCATCCAGCAGAAAATCCTTACATATCCATTTAGATGAATGGTTACTAGAGCTTGAAAATATGAAGAGCTCAAAAAAAGTTCGTTGGTCTTTGGACATTGATCCACAAGATATGACTTAAGGATACCTCTAAAAATGCACTTTTTTCGCGATAATTTTGTCAGCACCGTACTCAAATACCCAAAGGCCACGCTGTCCTCATGTATTATTTATACACTGCGGTCTTCGGCTTTGGCATCCTGCGTCGCTCTACCTCGAGAATGTGTTCCAGACATTCTCT
>CAYMPA010000161.1:0-5688 GCA_964392105.1 uncultured Enterobacteriaceae bacterium | reverse complement strand
AGGGCAACGGAGATGACCGCCGACATGGGGCCAATAGAGTTCGCGACGTCGTTCGCCCCTTGGGCGAACGCGACGAAGCAGGCACTCAGGATCTGGAGATAGACGAAGAGCTTCTCGACCTGCTGGTATTCCAGGGTATTGGTGTGGAACTCGTAACGCCGCTGTGCCTCGAAACGAAGCCGCCGGACGCCATCGATCATATCGGCAGCGTCATCTTTCATGCGTCCAGGTGATGCCAGGCGCACGCGCTCGAGGTGTTTTGCCGCCTTTTCAAGCGCCTTTACCACGGCCGGATCGGTGATCCTTTCGTCATCTTCCTGCGCCACCACTTCCGGTATCCGTGAGACTAACCAGACACTTATCAACGAAGCGACGAGACCAACGACCGATGCGACGGCAAAGGCGTCGGGCAGGCTCAGGTCGAGCTTGAGGTTCTTGAGACCCTTGAACACCATGGTGAGTGACAAAATCCCAAAGACAAAGAATACAAGGTAGGGGGCAAGTTTCTTGGCCGATCGGAGTGGATTGCGGTTGTAGAAAATGGTGCGCAGGAGAAAGCGGAAGATGAAGTAGGAGATGAATCCACTGAGGAGTGGGGAAACAACCCAGCTTGCGGCAATGGTTCCGACCTTGTCCCAATGGACGGCACTGATGCCACCGTAGGCGGCGCCAAACCCGACCACGGCGCCGACGATGGAGTGGGTTGTTGAAACCGGCCACCCCTTCCACGACGCGAGTTGCAACCATGCCCCGGCGGCCAGGAGTGCGGCGAGCATGCCGAGCATGAACGACATGCCGTCGCCGGTAAAGATGGCGGGATCTACGATGCCCTTGCGGACCGTCTCGGAGACGTGGCTCCCGGCCAGGAATGCCCCGCTGAATTCCATGATGGCGGCAACAATGACCGCGTTGCGCAGGGTCAGCGCGCCGGAACCGACCGACGTACCCATGGCATTGGCGACATCGTTGGCCCCAATACCCCAGGCCATATAAAGCCCGAAAACGATTGCCAGGAGAATGATTATGATGATGTACGTTTCCATAACGGTCTGCCGAACTGTCCTGTAGTGGATTCTGTTATGTGGAGGTTTGGTTTACTTTGTGTCGAGCGTCATCCGCACCGCTTCTGCGAGGTTGTTGGACCTGTCTGCAAGTCCCCCTACCTGCTGGATGATCCTCGTCCACAGGAAGAAATCACCGTAAGTAATTGCGTCCTCGTTGGCAAGCAGGAGGCGCAACAGTTCCCGTTGTTCAATATCCGATTCGTACTCCTTGAATGCGACCTTGTCGACCATTTCCTGCACTGTCTGCGCCTCGGTACCGCCGAAACCCGTTTCCAGCAACTCGTCCAGTTGATCGATGATATCCCGCGTCAGCTTAAAGGCCTCAAGGCATTTGGCCACGAAGGCATCAAAGGCGGTCTCGAATTCATCGAAAGTACCTGCCTGCTTGAAGGTGAGGAGCACACCGATGTTCTCGGCGCGGTTGGCAATACTGTCCTGGATATTGAGGATGCGCAGGAGGTTCGTGCGGTCGACGGGCATGAACAGGCCACGTGGCATACTGTTACGGATGTCATGTTTGATGAGATCGGCCTCATGCTCGGTACGGGAGAGGATGTAGGCGAGATCAGCGACTGCTTTTGAATCCTGACGCCGGTAGGCTTCCAGGATCTCGGGTAGTTTGCCGACACTTTCGGCCACTTTTTCCATGTGCATCTGCAAGGGAACAAACGGTGAGCACCCGAAAATATTAACAATGCTGCGCATGATGGAAATACCTGTGGGGCGCAAAAACCTTATCTATTACCATGGTCATACATTGCATCATACTGTCTATGACGCTCTGCATGTGTTTTTGCAAGGATTTAATGGGTGCAACGTCCGAACAATCTGGCAAATACATTAGAAGGTGATATATTTTATCGCGCAAAATAAGTAAAAATTACGGCAGCAGTCATATAAATGCAGTCTAGACTACATATGTTAAGAAAATATTAAGAAGGGATTAAGTTGTTATAAATTGACTAGAGGCAAGGCGACACGAAATAAAGAACCCTGACCCAAGGAACTTTCCAGAGTGATGTGTCCCTGATGCTTTATTACAATATGTTTGACAATGGAAAGACCAAGTCCGGTACTACCTAATGTTTTGGAACGTGCTTTGTCCACGCGGTAAAAACGTTCAAATATTCGCTGCTGTTCCGCATGGTCAATACCGACTCCGTTATCTTCAACTTCTATGATAGCCTGATCATCATTTGTTTTTAGGAGAACAGTTACATGGCCGCCTTCGGGGGCATATTTAATCGCGTTGTCTACCAGATTTACTAACAATTGGCTCAATGCTTTTTCATCTCCATAAATGACTACTTTAGTTTCTGGATATTGCATTTCCAGTGACAGCGTTTTTTCTTTGGCGAATGGCTGTAACGCACTGCAGCTATCTGCAATGATTTTATTCAGGTTGATATTTTCAAAGGATTCAGAGGCTTTCGATTCAAGTCGAGATAGAGTCAGCAAATCTGAAACTAGTTGTGATAGACGTATAGATTGGTCATTCACTTTTTTTAAAAAACGCTGACGTGTCTCCCCATCCATACTGTCATTTTCAAGTAATGTTTCGGTAATACCCTGTATGGCAGTTACCGGGGTTTTGAGCTCATGTGAAGCATTAGCGATAAAATCTCTCCTTACTGCTTCACGTTGTGCGGCTGTTTGCGCAAGTAAATTTAATGTCCTTGCCAGTTCACCCATTTCATCTTTTCTGTCAATTGCAAGTTGCTGTTTATAATCTCCTTCTGACAATAATTGAGCCATATATGTCATACGGCGTAAAGGGTCTGCGAAATTATGGGCTATCCAGAATCCCAATAACAAAGCAATGATGGCAGTCAGGCTTGCTGCAACGACTACAATATTTCGCAAGTGGTCTGAGTGTTGATCAATACGTGATAAAGGTAGTGCTACACGTATAAATCCATATTCATAATGGGCATCATCTACAGGTATGGCCATGTAGCGCATGTTTTTCGATAATGTATGGCTAAAACGAGTAGTGACCCCCAATCCTGTTTCATATGCTTGTTGTAATTCCGGGCGTTCGCGGTGATTGTCCATTGTTACAGGGTCTTGTTGCGAGTCAGCCAGGACCGTTCCATCTTTTGCGATAATTGTGATCCGTGTATCAATACCATGAGTTATTTGGATAATTCGTTGTTGCAAATTATCAATTTGATCAGATGCCAATGCAGGGAGAACATTTTCCCGTATTATGAGTGCCTGACTTTTCAGGCTCTTTTCAATTTCTAATATACTATCCTGTTCCATTTGGTGGTCAATCATTAAACTAACAATTGCCGTACAAAACAGGATGATAAGAACATAACCAGCGTAAAGCTTTTGAAAAATTCGTGAATGCATCAAGATTTATGAGTCCTTAATCATAACTATCTTTTAATCGATAGCCGACACTGCGCACTGTTTCAACAAGGTGTTGATAATTACCTAAAGACTTACGAATTGCGCGGATGTGCACATCGATATTGCGATCTGACACGATAACATATTCTCCAATAGCATCTTGTATTAATTGTTCACGGCTAAATACCCGGCCCGGTTGTGATGCAAGTTTATGCAAGATACGAAATTCAGTGTTGGTCAAGTTGAGAGTTTGATCGGATAGTTGTACAGAAAATTGCTCAGGGTTAATTGTTAGAGGCCCAAGGGTGATGCAGGAAGATGGAATTATATTATTTTTTTCACTTGAGCGGCGAAGCAATGCCTTGACTCGCGCGATTAATTCTTTTGGACTAAAGGGTTTAGTAACATAATCATCTGCCCCAAGATCCAACCCAAGAATAACATCACTTTCTTCTTCTTTTGCGGTGACCATAATAATAGGAATGGCATGCGTTGAAGGTTCGCTTTTTAAAATTTGGCAGATTTCCAACCCATCTATTTCAGGCAGCATAATATCTAGCAGCACTAAATCCGGCTTGCCTTGACGAACCATCTTCAGACCTGCTTTACCGTCTGATGATACGGATACTCTATATCCTTCCCGTTTAAGGTTGTATTCTAAAACCTCAAGAATATCCCTCTCATCCTCAATAACGATAATATGTTTTTGTTTCATTTCTATACTTCCTAAACAGCCTATAGATGAATGTATCTCAGAGCCTTGTTAAGCATCAACAAGATATAATAAACATATTAGTTGATAATTCCTGGTTAATATTTATTATCGTTGGCAGCACGGGCAATAAAAAGTCGACCGTTGTCCCAACCTTATTTCCTTTATCGTTTCGCCACATTGGCTACATATTTCACCAGCCCTTCCATAGACTTGTAATTCCTGCCGGAAATAACCGGGATTGCCTTCGCCATCCATGAAATCACGCAATGTCGTTCCGCCCTTGTCCAGGGCCCTTTGTAAAATATCCTTGATGGCATCGGACAAGTCGTTATACCGTTGAATTGAGATCCTGCCGGACTTGCGTTTCGGATGGATGCCTGCAGAAAACAGGGCCTCATTGGCATATATGTTACCGATACCGGCAACGGTGCGGCTGTCCATGATAAATGTTTTTACGGTTTGAATACGTTTCCTGGATTTGGCGTAAAGATGTTCTCCGTTCAGTCCATTAGCAAGCGGTTCAGGACCGAGGTCTTTCAGTAATTTATGCCGTAAGGGATCTCTTCGTGTCCAGTGGATAGAGCCGAACCGTCTTGGATCGTGAAAGCGCAGGCACTGACCGGATTTGAATACGATATCGACATGATCGTGCTTTTCCGGTTTCGTGTTTGCGGGAACGATACGCAAACTGCCCGACATACCCAGGTGCAGGATCATACAGCCATGTTCCGTATGGAAGAGTAAATACTTGGCGCGCCGATCCAGTGTATGAATGGTCTGTTGTTCCAGTTGCTTTATTAATCTTGCCGGGACGGGCCAGCGCAGTCTTCGGTCCCGGACGACAACTTTTACAATCTTGTTGTTGAGTACGTGAGGCGCAATACCCCGGCGTGTCGTTTCAACTTCAGGCAATTCCGGCATGATAAGGTTCAAACTTCAAGGTTCGAGGTTCAATGTTACTGCTCTGTGCCCTCTGTTGCCGGTTTACCTTCTGTTTCGCCGCTTTGTTTCTCGGCGACAAATAACTGCTTTGCTGTATAGCCGTCCAGGTGATATTGGATGCCCAGATCGGGCCGTGCCAGAATCAATTGCGGGGGTTCGGAAACAATCCTGAACAACAGGTGTCCTCCGTCCGCCAGGTGTATATGGATTTTCTCCCGGGCCTCAGTTTCTTCGTAAGGGCTGACCGTCATCGCCGATGCCTGTTGCCATGCCTCAATTAGGTCAGGCAGTGTTGCAGGGTCTGTATCTTCCGGCGGGTCGATAGACCATTTAGCATCGGTCAATTGTAAAGTATGTCCGGGTAGTTGCAGGGACAGCAACTTGGCATTATCAGGTATAAGACGTGGACTGATGAAGAATGTTGCCGCCGCGGTCAGTTGTGGATACAGCGTATCGTTTACCAGGTGAATGGTATTTTCAAATTGGACATAGCGCCGTTCATCCAGGGCTTCGGTATCTCCAAACAGGAAGACATGCTCATTCAGGCTTACTGTTACTTGTGGCGGGTCGAGCTTGAAGCGCCCCAGATCAGTCTTATTGGCATCGAGC
>CAYMPA010000160.1:0-5707 GCA_964392105.1 uncultured Enterobacteriaceae bacterium | reverse complement strand
CGTTATAGCAAATACCCCCCGAAAAAAAATCAAAATAAAATGGACACCGTTTCACCCGCAGACACTTACGCCCCGACAGACAAACATTCTGCCCCGCAGCAGCCCCGGTGGACTTTGACAAAGACGGTGGACACAACAAGCTTTATCCATCAACATAAAGTTTACTGTCACCGATCAACCTTCCCGGTCGACAATCACGCAGACACTTACGGATTGACATTCTGGCCTACTACTCCGCAGGCAGCACCTCGTCAGACAAAAAAAGAAAAAAACAGCCCCCCTTCGGGTTTTTTAGTTGCTCTGCCAACCCGCATTTGGCACATTTGCAAAGCCACACAAGCCAACCCACAACCCAAGCTTTGCAAAAGAGCCAAATCATCACGCCCGCTAAACTTTCACTCAGCAAACTCATTGTACCTTAGCCAAAAATTGAAATCTACTTCTCATGTATTGTAAGAACTGCGGCAAAATAATAGATGATGATTCCAAGTTCTGTAATTATTGTGGTACAGAACACAAAAGCGCTGTCGCTGAAGAATCCACAGAACAAGAAAGCGGTGATGTCGAAATACCAACGGCAAGCACCCCTGACACCAAGCAAGAAAAACCAAAGGAACCCAAAAAAGGGAATAAGGCTTATTATCTCTTGATATTCCTCATAATCGGGTTCATTATTGCGATGGTCATTTATAAAGTTCAGGATAACAACGGATATTCAATAGAGGAGAAAAGAAAAGCCATTGCTGAAGCGGAAGAAATAGTAGATAAGATAGCACAAAAAGAAAATGCTATTAATGATTCAGAAGACGAAGAACCGCACTCTGAATACAACCAGCCTATTAGCCCAGAAAGAATTGTATATGAAACATTTGATGGGGATTTTGTTTTCAAACCAATTGAGATTAATTCTATATCAGAATTTGAAAAAAGGAAAGAAACTTACCAAGGCGCTAACATTGTGATGTATTATCTGGCTTTAGTTGACGAAAGCATTTCAAGTAGACCGGCAAAAGAAAAAGACGCTGCTATGAGGAAGGCAGGATTAAACGACCTTACGTTAAATATTACTCTTGATTTTAATTCTATTGATAATAGTGCGTATATAAATTTTGCAATAAAATCACTTGATTTAGAAACCTATAACGACATTCAACCTGGCACTGATCTGATTTCCTTTGGGAAAACAAGGCGTATTAGTGCTTTGGGACAAGGAGGCAAATATTCTTTAGGAAAGTACGATATACAAATTCGCTTTATATCGTCAAATAATAATTCCGGCCAAATTAGCATTAAAGTTAATGGCGAAGTAATGGCTGAAAAAGACATTACAAAAAAGAACAGCCCCTTTGGAATTATCATAGTAAAATCATCGACTACTCCTGCAATTAGTCATCTCCACCTTAAAACATCGCAAATTGCTTTTGTTAATCAGGATGAAGGCCAAATAATTAAATGATATTATGTATTGGAATTACATCTTTTTCAAGGCTTTCCTCATTTTTAACCTCGCATCAAGTTGTGTATGCTTCGCTCAAAAAAACTACGCAGGGCTTGGAAATCCAGACACATGGAATGCGATAATAAAATTTGAAGTACTGGACAAGGAATCACATACTCCTGTTGGGAATGTTCGGATTGAGTTGTACGATGAAGTAACAAAGGTCTTTTCAATTACAACCGATAACAATGGCGCAGGCGTTGTCATCATTCATGAATGGGCTTACTTCCCCGGTGGAACATTTAAAATCACTGCCCCAAATTATAAATACTGGGAAATGCAAGAAAACCAATATTACTTCTATCATAACAGGAAGAAAAATATGATAGCAATACCCGACCCTGAAACAGGTTATTATCTTGACTGGACATCCACTAAATGTTGCCCTTCTGATGCTCAATTAACTCAGATGTTAAGCAACGGACAATATGAGATATTCAGAGGGAACTATACATATTTCGCTCCCGGTCTCTTTGAATATCAAGTGCTATTAGAGCGAACCGGAACAAAAATAGATATTTCAGATTATTGAAATACATCATTGGCAGATGAAAGGAAAAGAACTCTTTGAAATAATCGGCTTAGTTTATATAGGAATTGGTATCCTGTTTTGTTTTTTCGGGTATCGTTTTTTCAAGACGCTGATTACAATACTTGGCTTATTCATCGGGGGTATGGTTGGTTTGGGATTGGGTGGGCTTACAGGTGAAGAAAGCGGCTTAATAATTTTTGGGCTTCTGGGCGCTGTTGGAGGCGCAGTTCTCTTAAACACTGTTTATAATGTTGGCATTTTCATAATAGGCGGAGCAGTCGGAGGGGTAGTGTATCAACTTATCGGCCTTCTGGCGGGACACGGCCTGCACCCTGCAATTATTATAATCTTGTTTATTGTGGGAGGTATTGCCGCCTTGAAAATCGTCAAGCTTGCAATAGTTTTTGGCACTTCTTTGGTAGGTGCTACGCAAGCTGTAACCGGCTTATTCATGATGTTAGACACAGATTCTATATTAAGGAATTACAGGTGGTCGTCCGGCAGGCAATATAATTTCCCCGCATTAGCAGATATGGGGGAGCATGGAACAATCATGTTTTTTTGTATCGCAATCATGGGTATAGCAGGCATATTATACCAGTATAAAGTAGCTTTTGGTATTCCGTTCAGCTTTAACCATTTAACCGGTGCTGCAAAACAACCGGTTAAGCCAAAAACCAAGGGAAGTGAGACAATCACAACGAATAAAAGAACTGAACGAGATACTCAACATAAGGTAGAGAAGAAACATCAGGATATTGATAAACGTCCCAAATTTTGTCCGGAGCATGGCCATCAGAATCCGCGCAATGCACAATTTTGCAAGGATTGCGGGTACAAATTTTAACAAGCTATGGAATGTAAAAAATGCCATAAAATCATTGATAACGATTCAACATTTTGCACATATTGCTCTGCAAAACAAGAAGTTTCAACTGGTCAGAGCAAGTCGCAAAATAAAGCCATCCTCAAAAAGCAATGCTGTAACCCTGACTGTCCTGCTGAGATAAAAATCGATGATAATTTCTGTATAGAATGTGGTACGAAGCAGCCGGATAAAGAATATATAACCTGCTGTTATGCCGGTTGTAGTGCAACTATAGAAGCAGATGTTGAGTATTGCATTCACTGTGGTACCCGGCAGCCAGTTAAAAATTACACCAATGGCAATTTAGAACCATTCAGGAAAGATGATTTCTGGGGATTCAGGGATAAAGATACCCAGGATACCGTTGTGGGTCCGAAATACGACCGCGTTAGCAAGTTTGTGGATAATGAGGCATTGGTTTGGAGTAAAGGAAGATGTGCATTAATCGACCAGAATGGCACGTTACTTTTGTCTTTAAAATATGAAGAAATAAAAAAGTTTAGACATGGTGTCTACAAGGTTAGAAGTGGCGATAAGTGGGGACTACTCGACAACAAATATGAAGAAATCACATCTGTAAAATATGACGAGATTGAAAACTTTGATAAAAATTTGCTGATTGCCTCATCTGATGGAAAATTCTCATTGCTTAATAATAAGGGACAGAAGGTAACAGAGAGTAGTTATGATTCTATAAGTGAATTTTCTGATAAAGGTTTAGCAAAAGTAAAACGAGATAATAAATATGGTTTGCTTGATAAAACTGGTAAGGTTCTATTGCCGTGTAAGTATTATCAGCTTGGCGATATTGAAGATGGTTTGGCAAAAATATCAGCAGGTGAGTTACACGGCTTCATAGATAAGAATGGAGAAGTAGTTATCCCATGCCGTTATAGAGAAATCCGCGTTTTGGCGCATGGTGTTCTTGCTGTAAAAGAAAAAAATAAATGGAACTGTCTTGACAGTTCTGGAAATAACATTTCCGACAGCAGTAATGAGTTTTTACGTTTTTTGAAAGGCAAAAAGAGAAAAAGAATTGCAATTCGCACATTACTTGCAATACTGGCATTAAGCGTAGTCCTCATTTATGACTATGAAACAACTGACATTGGAATTGTAAGGACTGTTCAGGTATGGGTACTTGGAGAGGACGAAATGGACTGGCGAGATGCCATAAGCAATGTATCCATTTTTGAAACAGCTCCTCTTGAAGATTATTTGGAAAAACATCCTAATGGCAAGTATGTAAAAAAAGCAAAAGAGAAAATAGAGGAACTGAAATGGCTACAAGCTGATGCAGCTAATACTATAGATGCCTACACTGAATATTTGAGCGAATATCCTGAAGGGAAAATGGCTGATTATGCAAAGGAGTTAATTGAATGGAAAAGTATAGAAGACACAAACTCGCTTGCAGCATTTGTAGGATACTTAAAAAAGTACCCTAAAGGAGAATTCAAATACGCAGCGGATAATAGAATTGAGCAATTAACATGGGAAAAAGCACTTAATCAAAATCGCAAGTATGATTATGAGCGTTACTTGGAAAAGTACCCCAACGGAATATTTACAGAAGAAGCAAAAGAGTTTATTTCAGAAAAAGAAGCGGAAGAAAGGGAATATACAGCATGGAATAGCGCAAGTGGAGTAAATAGTATTCAAGCGTATATAGACTATTTAACGCAATATCCTAATGGCAAATATTCTGAGCAAGCGTTGAATGAACTTGAGGCTAAAACTATTTGTGAATCATGTAAAGGGAACGGAAAATGTAGTATATGTAATGGAAGTGGCAAGTATGGCACGGAGTATAAGCTAATTTCATACGACCAGTGTAAAAGAACTAAAGGGTACTTTGGTATATATCATGGTAAGAAGTGTAAAGTATGTGGTGGAGATGGGAAAGTAAATGAGAAATATGGCTATGTAGATGCTGATTGCAAGAATTGTTATGATGGAACATGCAGGAAATGTGATGGAACAGGCCATATTCAAATTAAATGGTTAACCGAATGGTATGCAAATAGATAAGGAATGACCCTTTGCGGTTCATGTGATGGAACGGGTAAATGTTACAGATGCAGAGGAAGTGGAAAATATGGACGAAATAGAAGGCTTGTATCTGACCCATGTCCAGTCAAAACTAATTCGCATTATGGCTGTGGTTATTGTGGTGGGGATGGCAAAGTAAATGCACGTTATAAATATTATGATGAACGGTGCAATGTTTGCCGTGGTAGTGGAAAATGTGGAAATTGTAAAGGGGAAGGCATACTGTCTAAACAGTAAGCAAATGATGTATTTGATTAATTGGTTGATGTGACAATCTCGTTATAGCTCAACCATTGTTCCATTAAAGCATCATTATAAGAGACTTTTGACAGATAAAATTTTGAACAATACGAAAGCGCCTCTGAATCGCTTGCCCGTTCGATGGTTACTTCTGCCGGAGCAAGGTAGTTTGAATGGATAAAAAATACTTCGCTCTGGCGTTTGAGCAAAAAGCCTACGTGATAGCTTT
Organism: uncultured Enterobacteriaceae bacterium; assembly: GCA_964392105.1. Lineage (GTDB taxonomy): Bacteria > Pseudomonadota > Gammaproteobacteria > Eutrophobiales > Eutrophobiaceae > UBA7359. The sequence goes on along the minus strand of CAYMPA010000160.1, from coordinate 288 downwards.
CCAGACCGATAAAGTAAATACCGTCTGCATACTGCTGTTTTATGGCTGAAATTACATTGGCAAGCGAATCGGAGATGGTACGCAACGAATCGTTTTCGCAAAGTGTTTTTGCTTCGTTGATGGGGGCTCGCTGCGCGAACTTGTATCGGTTCAGGTTCAAACCCATGTGCTGCAAAGTAGTGGAAACAAAATACCCGCAGGCAATCATTCCTTGTTGCGGTGTGGCTGTGTGCCCTTCACAATCTGCCGAATGGAACAGCAGACGCATCTACTGGAGAGATGATCTGC
>CAYMPA010000159.1:0-5725 GCA_964392105.1 uncultured Enterobacteriaceae bacterium | reverse complement strand
TTAGCGCCGATGATAGTGTGGGGTCTCCCCATGTGAAAGTAGGTCACTGCCAGGCTCTTAAATCAAAAAGCCACTACCATCTGGTAGGGGCTTTTTTTGTCTTGTGTTTAGTATTTCCATAGTTGAACATGGAATATGATAAATGCAACTTTAACTCAATAAATTGACCGTATCCCTAAATTGATACCACTCTCTAGACGTCTACAAGGGTTTAGGTGTTAGAGAATGTATGAAATATATTCACGTATGACGATTTGGGAAATTATTATTCCGTGTAGCGCGAGTTACATGGATGTAGTGAATCCACTGCCAGGCTCTTAAATAAAGAACCTCATTCATCTGATAGGGGCGTTTTTTATAAAGTATGTAATTAGTATCGTGGATGATTGATACAAACATTTTAATTATTATCTTGAGTAAAAAATCACTCGTAAATAACCAGTTGTCTTACCAGTTCTGTATGGACAATAACTTCTGTGATTTCTGCATTAATGGATGATCTGGTTGCTAAACTTAACGAAGGATCGTCTCTTGTTAAAACAATAACTGTTGCAGGGTGCACAAATAAATCTTTTGTGTGGTAACACTCACCCGGTGCTTTAGGAAGAGTTCCATCATGATGGTAATCTTTTTCTAGTGTGTCGTGAGAAATTTCATGCAATCTATTCTTAAGTGATAATGTCTTTGCCAGATATTCATCACATTGTGGTAACCGAAAACGTGCACTATCAATCACATTTTCAGATAAATTTAATAATTGATTGGCTTGCTCATTAATTTCATTTGCATTGATCCCATCATGTTGAAGAGAACGGATTAATTTTTTTGCTTCTATCTCGTAATCTGCTAAAAAACCTGCTGCAATAGACAGGCGTTGGTGGTCCTCATCATTAATAATAGCGATGCGTTTTACGTCTTTTACTTCATCAGAACTCATTGTGCCACTTGCGTGAGTAGTGGGACTAATCCCAAAAATAGTTAAAATTGCTAAGTAAAATAATGGCTTAAGCATCCAGGTAGATAACTCCATTGTGTGAAAGTGATGATAATGATAACCATTCTCATTAAAAAATGGAAGCAATATCTTTTAGAATCGATAGATAAATCAATAACAGATTATCGGGACTATGTGATTGGATTAATTACTAAAAAGGGTTCCAAGTTTTCTCGAGAGTATATTTCATGTAGCCCACATTAACACCAGCTCTAAGACCTGCACCTAATCGAAGCGGCGCAAGTATAATTCTGTCAGATTGATGGTAGTTGGCACTGATGCCGCCAATGAAATAGAGACTTCCGTCAATTGCTGGAAATCGCTGTAATAATGCATCTACATTAGGTAGATGATAGACAAGTACATACACTTTAGAAGCATTGGCCCCGGCATCAAAGCCTATTGATGGACCTGTCCAATGTACGGTTGTGATTCCACCCGACTTCATTGTCAGTGTTCCGCTACCATAACGTGCACCTATACCTAAAGCGCCACTAGCCTCTTCACCTTTAATAACTGCATTGGGTTCGCCATGATCCTTGAAAACTTTTTCCATGACTTCACCGAGACCTTCCGTGCCTTCACCAAAAAAATCAGATGCATCATCTATTACAGTGCTTTTATCATAATTATCATTTTCAGCGAATGCAGGAGATGATAGAAAAGCGAATATTAAATTTATAATGAATATGACGTGTTTGTTCATATAGTTCTCTTATAGTTCTGTTTAATATGTATTGGGTATAAAGTGAAAAAAATATGTAAAAATAATTAATATGGTATAAATGATGACTTTCACACCACTAATAAATATAGATTAACTTGATATCTTTTTATGTAGATGTGGCATAGATGATTTATCACCCGCTTTCATATATCTCTTTTCACCATCTGTGGCAGTTACGTTTTCATAAACTCCGCTATCTCTTTTAACTAGTTTAGTAAAGCCGTGTTCTTTAAGTTTTGAATTACTAATAGGTACACTGATCGCTACTGGTCTGATTACGAGCCTTACAGGAGCCAATACATCTGTGTCTCCAAGGGGGATTTGTGCAGCAAAACAGACTTCACCCCAGGTCTTTAACTTGGTAGTGATGTCATGATAAACCTCTACAGTTTTACCATTGGCTTCGCAGAAATAATCATAGTTTGGCATTGGTATGTTCTTGAAAATACATTTGTTTCGGCGCATGATTATATACCAATTTCACTCCCATTCCAGCTCAGTATAAGCCCTGGAAATATTTGCAGGGTGTTGAAATTCAAATAATAACCAGTTTGATGAGTTATCCTTATCAATATTTTCCATTGCATCGTTTATAAACTGTCCGTCTGCTACAGCTTTACGTGTTTCATACAGCAAGCGTTGCAAGTAGACTTGTTGTTGTTCTATTGCCTCAGACATTGACTCTGCTACACTGCCATGCCCCGGTATTACCATATATACCTCTAATCGTTGTAAATCATCCATTGCTTTCACCCAACCTTTAAGACTACCTGTTAATGCTGGAATACGTTGCCGAAAGATTAAGTCACCAGACCACAGCGTTTTAGTTTTATTATCTATAATTATTAAATCATTATGACTGTGAGCAACAGGAAAAGGAATTAGCGTTAGAACACGATTACCTAAATCCAGTTGTCTTGATTTATCAACCAAAACACTGGGGCCTATGATTGATGATTGATCCGGGGTTGGGCCCAAATCATTTTTGAATTGATCTAAAAAGAAACCACGATTTTGTTCTATTGCCTCTGGTAGTTGTTGATGACCGACGAAATCAGGTTTTTCTGGAGCGAATGCTTTATTACCCAGAATATGATCAAAATGTATGTGTGTATTAATTACGAAGCAGATAGGTTTGTCTGATATTGAGCGAATACTATCAAGTAATTTACGACCGATATTTATCGATCCTCCAGTATCGATTACAGCAATACACTTATCACCGATGATAAATCCAATATTAGCAATGTTGTCGTGTTGTTTATCTTCAATAGAGACATGAATACCTGTATGGACATAATTACCCTCTGAAACTTCAGTTATTTTAAAACTTTGTTTTACTTCAGAAGCAAAAACAAAATTCGATAAGCTGACTATCGCTAAAACAAGTGAATAGATAATAAAATTGTTAATATTTTGAATTAGTTTATGATTAAGTGAATTAGTAATGATATATATCATTAAGTCTTATGCCTGTATTAACTTAATAAGTTGTTTTAGTGATTTGTTTAATCGATTTTTATCTTCAAACGCCCTGGCCGATAACATCGCACCTTCGAATGAGGCAAATATGGTTTTTGCACATTCAGTTGAACTAACTTCAAACTTGAAAACACCTTGTTTAAATCCATCTTTAAGAACAGATGCTAACCAGGTTTCGCTGTCAGTAAAAAAACCTTGTACTTCAACTTTTATTGAGTCAGGCAAGCTGGATATATCTGTTGTTAACATCCCGCAAGGACACATCCGATAATCATTACCGAGAGCACATGTGAAAAGATCAGCAAAGGCCTGTAATTTTTTTAATGGAGAAGTTAATTCAGAGTCAATTTTTATCATGGCATCTTTATGCATATTTCTATATTTTGCCATTACAGACTTACCAAGGTCATGTTTACATGGAAAATGATAATGAATGCTTGCAGTCTTAATACCTATTAATTCTGAGATATCATTATAGCTAAATGCATTAAAACCATGCTTTTGAAGAAGTGTGGTTGCAGTATCAATTATTTGTTCTGAAGTCGTCATAAACCTACCTACTAGTAGATAGAATAGTCAATTTTTGTAATATGTCAAATTATTAATGATTACTTAGGAAATTTTAGGTTCCGTAAACTATTGATAAGAATGTTATTATTTTTTGTTCTTGTCGAATCACAAAATCTGAACTAGTGTTATTAATAAGGTGTATGAAAAACACTTCTAAAACACATCAGTTATATACCTGCCCTGTTATAGGTGGAAGACACACTGTGGAATGGGGCACAGATTTGCGCGTTCACATCTTTGTAGTTAATTTCCTATGTTTTCATTAAATTGAAAGGGGGTGTTATGTTTGAACAAGACCAGGAAATAGTAAATTCATTATTAAATGACAATAGTGATTTCAAACGACTTTATGAAAAACACAGTATTTTAAAAAGTACAGTAAGGGAGGCTAATGAAGGTAATATCAGTATTGATCATTTTTCACTTGAAGGGCTAAAAAAGGAAAAACTTATTTTGAAGGATCGTATGTCAGTAATTATTGAAAATTACCGACATAGTCATGTTTAATTTTTAACAATAATATTAACTAATATATAAAAACCCTGCAACAATGCAGGGTTTTTTATTTACACCGATGTAATGTATGTAGCGAGACGCTTATAGGGAAGTAAGCGATAGAGCGAAGCAGGAACTCGAGCCGAGGACACGACTGCATGGACGCAGGAGGTAGAGCAACACCGGGAGCAGTTGCCGAGGAGTCCGAAGCGACGAATTAATAAACAAGACGAACGCCAATAATTAATAACATACTAGCAAGTAGTGGGCGCATAATTTTATCGGGGAGAAAAGTACCGAAGTGACTCCCGAGATAGATACCAGGCAATGACCCGATAATTAAACTTCCCAGCAAGAAATAATCAACTGTGCCTATATGCGCATGCCCCATACCAGCAATAGCTGTTATTGGAATAGCATGTGCAAGATCAGTTGCAATGATTTGTATCGTTTTACTTCTGGGGTAAAGAAAGAATAAAAATGCAGCACCTATAACACCAGCACCAACAGAAGATAATGTAACGAGAATACCAATCAGCACACCTGCAAAGATAGTAACCGGTTTTCGAAGTTTACGATGGAGGACTTTTATTGCAGTGAATTTTTCTTTTACACTTAATTTATGTAATTGATTACGGGTTATTAAAAATAATGCTGTTAGTATTAAGGCAATACTCAATGTGGTCATTATCAAGTTGTCGTAATTAATGCCGGCATTATTGAGATGTTTAATAATAAAGATTGAACAGATTGAGGCAGGGATACTGCCAATAGAAAGCAAGCAAACTATTTCCCATTGGATATTTCCATGTTTATGATGCACAAATACACCACCTGATTTAGTAATCGCTGCGTAAAGTAAATCAGTTCCTACCGCGATAGTGGGCTTAATACCAAAGCCTAATACAAGAATTGGGGTCATTAAAGATCCACCGCCGACCCCGGTCATACCGATTATAAATCCAACGAAAAAGCCAGCTATTGTTAATGAATAGTCCATATATCCTTGTTGCGGATGGTTAAATTTACACTTAATTTATAAAAGTGGTGTAATTTACAGACAGATATCTATTCTGAAAAGGAATAATTATGTATATTTTTATGCTAATTTCTTATAAAGAGTGTAAAAGATGAAAATTCAACAACTCAAATATATTTGGGAAGTAGCGAATCACAATCTAAATGTGTCAGCGACAGCAGAAAGCTTGTTTACATCGCAGCCGGGTATCAGTAAGCAAATTCGAATGCTTGAGGATGAGCTTGATGTTCAGATCTTTCAACGAAACGGAAAACATTTAACCGAAATTACACCTGCTGGCCGGGTAATTATCAATATGGCGGGGGGGATTCTTGATAAGGGTGTAGGGGGGGAAAGTGTTTGTGGTGATTTTTGTTGTTAGCGACACTGGTAGCTTTCTTTTTCTACAGATCATACACAAGGGCGCGATGTTCCCCTG
>CAYMPA010000158.1:0-5835 GCA_964392105.1 uncultured Enterobacteriaceae bacterium | reverse complement strand
ACTCATAACGATGACGGTGTCGTTCAATGATCGTATCTGACTGATATAAATCCTTCGACAGTGAACCTTCAAGTAACTTACATTTCTGACCACCTAATCGCATGGTGCCACCCAGATCAGAATCTTCGCTACGCTTTTCTAGCTTTCCTTTTGTATCTTGCCATTCAGTAATCAATGCGATAACCGGGTGTTCTGCATTTTTATCAAACTCCGTACTGTTCGCGTTTTCAAGCCCTGCAAGATCGCGTGCTATCTCAATGACTGCGACTTGCATACCGAGACAAATACCAAGATAAGGCACACCGTTTTCTCGCGCATATCGAACGGCCGTAATCTTGCCATCAATACCGCGGTTACCAAAACCGCCAGGTACCAGAATCGCGTCCATACCCAGTAAACAGTCAACACCCTTATTTTCGATCTCTTCAGAATCAACATAAATAATGTTGACCTGTGTCCGCGTTTGTATACCCGCATGTGTTAAAGATTCAGAAAGTGATTTATAAGAATCAGCCAGATCGATGTATTTACCAACCATCGCGATATTTACTTCGCCCTCAGGGTTATCAATAGCGTCGATGACGTTGTCCCATTCAGTCAGATCAGCTTTTGGCAAATCCAGACCAAATTTTTTGATCACAATGTCATCAAGCCCCTGTTCATGTAAAACCTTGGGAACCTTGTAGATATTATCAACATCAACTGCAGAAATAATTGCTGACTCTTCAACATTGGTAAACAAGGCTATTTTCTTTTTTTCATTTTCCGGAATGGCATGATCAGTACGACACATTAAACAATCCGGTTGTATACCAATGGATCGTAATTCTTTAACGGAATGCTGTGTGGGTTTGGTCTTGATTTCACCTACGGCTGCAATATATGGAATCAATGTCAAATGGATAAACAGGGTGTTTCCCGCACCAAGTTCGATTCGCATTTGCCTGATGGCTTCAAGGAAAGGTTGTGACTCGATATCACCTACCGTACCACCGATTTCAACCATTGCAATGTCAGAATCACCTGCACCTTGTTTTATGCATTGCTTTATTTCATCCGTGATATGCGGAATAACTTGAACGGTGCCGCCTAGATAATCTCCACGTCGTTCCTTTTGTATAACATTTTGATAAATACGTCCGGTCGTATAATTATTTCGTTTCCCCATTGTCGTGCGGACAAAACGTTCATAATGTCCAAGGTCCAGATCAGTTTCCGCACCATCATTCGTTACATAGACCTCGCCATGCTGAAATGGACTCATCGTTCCCGGATCGACATTAATATACGGATCAAGTTTTATTAGCGTAATATTTAATCCACGAGCTTCAAGAATCGCACCGAGTGAGGCAGAAGCAATGCCTTTTCCGAGTGAAGAAACAACTCCTCCAGTGATAAATATGTAACGCGTCATAACATCATACCGATATGAACAGAAATTTCAGGGGGAGTTGTTTTGCTCGGTTTAAGAGAACCGACTTTTGGGGTAATAAATATCCTAAATAGTTTCATATTCAGGGGTAATAATGCTAACAGAATCGAGAGCAAGACACCATCATTGAAAGACTATTTTCGAGATGAAAAATGATGCCTGGACCACCTGAAATCCAGATGATCTCATTTCAATTCAATTACTGACAAAACGGTAATGTTTTTCAATATCTTCCTGGGTAATAATGCCGTATATGCGATCAGCTGATTGTCCTAATTTTCTGATCACATACAATGCCTCTGCTTCTGATTCGTTTAACACCTGTTGTGCGTGCTGCAAAGTCGATTCAAGACTAACCTGGGCCAATTGCCGGCGCTTGGCTGGAATTTCCAATAAATTGATTTCCTCGTCGTCATTTTCTTCGAGATGCCGTGCTATATCAGTAGCGGGCATTAGTTGATTTCCTTCTTCGCGCCTGATTAATAACCAGTCAGGTGATTCTTTTAAATGCTTATAACCCACATTTCTATGAATAACGGGTTCTGTCATGACATAAGCCCTGTTCATTACCGACTCAACGCCTATTCGCCTTAATGACTGTGCGATGGGATCATTGCGGTAATCAAGACCAATACCCCTGAACTGTGATAAAAAGATAGATTCACTTTTAAATAATTCGCGTGCAGCCAGATTTGCACTAACAATCGCGAGCATTCCAGGAAAGATAATATTCTGGTTTCCGGTTAGTTCGAGTAAGGCAAGCAATGCAGCCAATGGTGCTTGCAATGTAGCTCCCATCATTGCACCCATACCCAGCATGGCATAAAGACCGGCATCAGAAAAATTACTGGTAAACATTTCAACTAACTTACCCACAATACCACCGGCCAAAGCACCTATAAAAATTGCCGGGCCAATCAAACCAGCTGGAATGCTAAATCCGATACAAAGTGCCGTTGCAAATATCTTGGTCAATAATATTAATAGTAATGCGAAGATCCCGATCTGACCTAATATAACGGCATCAACAGTGTCATATCCTATTCCCATGATCTCCGGGCTAATCACTGCAATCAAGCCAACACCTATACCCGCAAGTGTCATGCGTAACCATATATCTATCTTTCTTCCCAGCCTTGTTATCGTTCGAGTCAGATTGATAAAGACCGCTGTAATGGCACCAATAAAAATACCCATTAAAACGATAATGGGTAATTCAAGAAATGATTCAAGATCGACAGACTGAACGATAAAAATCGGTTCCGTATCAAAAACCAGACGACACATCACAGTTGCACTGACTGCTGATAATATGACAGGGGTAAAACCGGTTATTGTGTACTCCATTAAAATAACTTCCATTGCGAAGATAACACCGGCAAGTGGCGTATTAAAAGAAGCAGCAATAGCTGCAGCGGCACCACAACCAACAAGGGTGCGAATACTATTGTTTGGCAAATGAAGGTATTGCCCCATTAAACTCGCACTACCTGCACCCAGATGAACACTTGGACCTTCACGACCCACTGATTGTCCAGTAACTATCGCAACTGTGGCACCGATGAATTGCAGCAAAAGATTTTTTAATGGCAGATTGCCTTCATGATAGGACAGACGTTCCAGTACATGGATAACACCTACCCTGAGTGGGGCGCGTGAAACAAAATAAAATAACAAACCTAGAAATAATCCACCCACAGAGGCAGTCAATAACCGTACCTGCCAATTCAAGACCTCATAATTTTCAGGATCAGCACCAGGCAGAAAAGACATTTGAGTGTATTCCGTACTAAAACGGAAAATAATGATCACACAACCAACAATTATACCCGTCACCAAACCGAGTAAAGAAAGCGCAAACAGTGCGCGTTTCCCGGCCAACAGGACCCGGGTACGTACCAAATATTCCAGTAAGATGTTTATAATTTACCCCTGTGGATATTGTGCATTCTTAACTGCAAACTAACTTTACGCATAGAAAAAAGTGTACATATAAAATATTCCATTAATATGTTTATAGTTTGCCCCCTGTAGACATTTTGGATTCTTAACTGCAAACAAACGTTACGCAAAGAAAGAAGTTAGTGAATCACTCTCTAACACGCTAAAATACGCGCAAACATTCACAGGCATAAAAAATCAGAATAATCAGTGAACATAACAATTTCATCACATAATTAATATAACTTTCTGTATTTTATAATAATTTTAACTTAGATTTAATATTTTCTGGAGGACGGAATGTCTGATATCGAAATTGCCCAAAAGGCAGATAAGAAACGCATCATTGATCTGGCCAATGATCAATATGGAATCGAAAGTGAGCACCTCGAACCTTACGGCCACTATAAGGCCAAGCTTTCCATGGATTACATCGAAAGTTTAAAAGACAAACCCAACGGTAAATTAATCCTGACCACAGCAATCAGCCCTACCCCGGCAGGTGAAGGTAAAACAACGACGACGGTAGGACTTGGTGATGCATTAAATCGTCTTGGCAAGAAAACCTTGATCTGTTTACGTGAACCATCACTCGGTCCATGTTTTGGTGTGAAAGGCGGTGCTGCTGGCGGCGGATATTCCCAGGTTGTACCAATGGAAGATATTAATCTTCATTTCACCGGTGATTTCCATGCCATTGGCGCAGCCCATAATCTTCTATCAGCCATGATCGATAACCATATCAATCATGGTAATGTGATGAACCTCGATCCACGTTTGATCAAATGGAAACGTGTTGTTGATATGAACGACCGTGCTTTACGTAAAGTTGTTGTTTCTTTGGGCGGAACTGCGAATGGTTTCCCTCGTGAAGACGGCTTTGACATTACTGTTGCATCTGAAGTCATGGCGATCTTTTGCCTTGCAACTTCACTCGCTGACTTGAAAGAACGACTTGGTAATATCGTGATTGGTTTAACCAAGATTGATAAAAAACCGGTTCAAGCGCGTGACATCAATGCGCATGGTGCAATGACAGCATTGTTAAAAGATGCCATCCAGCCAAACCTTGTACAAACACTTGAAAACAATCTTGCCTTTGTGCATGGTGGACCATTTGCAAATATTGCACACGGTTGTAACAGCGTTACCGCCACACAAACCGCATTAAAACTTGCGGACTATGTTATTACCGAAGCGGGTTTTGGTGCCGATTTGGGCGCAGAAAAATTTATCGATATTAAATGTCGTAAAGCTGGTTTGGAACCGAGTGCTATTGTCCTTGTTGCTACAGTTCGTGCACTTAAATACCACGGCGGTGTCAATAAAGAAGACATCAATGGTGAAAACCTTGAGGCACTGGGAAAAGGTATGGTTAACCTGGAAAGACATTTGAACAATATTCAAAACAATTACGGCTTACCATGCATCGTTTGTATCAATCATTTTGTTAATGACACTGATGCTGAAGTTGATTTACTTAAATCAAAAGTTGAAGCAATGGGCGGAAAAGTTGTGATTTCAAAACACTGGGCCGATGGCAGTGCCGGTGCAGAAGAGCTGGCTAAAACAGTGGCCGATGTGGTTGATAATAATCCTGGAAAACATAAATATGTTTATGAAGACAATGCGTCTTTATGGGAAAAGATCGAAACTATTGCAACCAAGATCTACGGTGCCAGTGAAGTGACTACGGACACAAAAGTACGCGCAGAGATTGATAACCTGAGTAAAGACTATGGTTCGCTGCCAATATGCATGGCAAAAACACAGATGTCATTTACAACTGATCCTGCTACTCGAGGTGCACCTACAGACCATACTGTTAACATCAGTGAAGTACGACTGGCAAATGGTGCAGGTTTTGTTGTTGCCATCGCCGGTAACATGATGACCATGCCTGGCCTACCAAGGGTTCCAGCGGCAGAAAAAATTGACGTAGATGATAATGGCAAGATCGTCGGCTTGTTTTAACATCAACAGCTTCCCAATAAGCTAAACATCGCCACAAGAACCCAGAGTTCACAGAGATAAAGTAAAAACCTTATTTCTATCTCAATGTACTCTGAGTGCTCTGTGGCTGATATTAAATATAATCTGCTCCAGATTGCCATTTAAATCCATGACAATAATTAAGTGCAAGATATACCGCTGCTCTATGCGTGATGAGATGTATCTCTATATACATGAGGACAAAACTATCGATGATCTTCCTGAAGACCTGATCAAGATGGTTAAACAACTTACCCACGTAATCGACCTGGAATTAACACCTGAAAGAAAACTTGCCCGGGAAGATGTTGTGCAGGTAATGAAAAATATTAAGGAAAAAGGTTTCCATTTACAGATGCCACCTGATCCATTGAAGCCTGAGTTATATCAGGGCGATTAAGAAAATTACGTCGTACGCATTTTTCCTCTTGCGATAGAAAAATAAAGACCGGGAACGCATAACATTGCGC
>CAYMPA010000157.1:0-5906 GCA_964392105.1 uncultured Enterobacteriaceae bacterium | reverse complement strand
AGACAATTCAAACACGTCGTCATTCCCGCCTACGCGGGAATGACGAGGGGGAAGTCGCAGTATCTTCCGGACTATAAGATCAGGTTGAACCCTGTTTTAAGAAAGTGTCAGATTAAGTCTGAGCTACTATATTTATTTAACGCTTATCCTTGTTCTGGCATTATTTTTCACCTACATGATCACTATGCCGGGTAATTCATATCAGGGTGAACTACCCGCGCTTGATGCTGCTGGTCATGAGATTGCCAGGTAATTTGAAACCCATGTTTCTGCATTGTGCAGAAATCCTGCGGGCAGGAACTTTATTGATAAACAGGGACTGAATTCAGCCAGAAAATATATTGCTGAACAATTTAAATCTTCCGGGTATCAGGTCGAGTTTCAGGAATATTAAATCTCAGGTGATATCGTTGCCAATATTGAAGTTACACACACCGGTACCACACATCCTGATGAGATCATTATCGTCGGCGCACATTATGATGCCGTGTATGGGGCACCGGGTGCGAATTATAACGGGACAGGTGTCGCTGCTATTCTGGAACTCGCTAATCGAATCAAGTATAAAAATTTTCCGTGTACTATCCGGTTTGTCGCCTTTGTTAATGAAGATCCACCGAATTTCATGACCGGGAATATGGGGAGTTACGTATATGCAAAAAATGCTGCAAAGGAAAAGGACAATATCATCGCTATGTTTTCTCTGGAGACAATCGGTTATTTCCGTGACGAAACCGGAAGTCAGCATTATCCACCGTTCTTCAATCTCTTTTATCCGAACAAGGGAAACTTTATCGCGTTTGTGGGTAATCTAGGATTACGTGGCCTGGTGACCAAATCAATTCGATCATTCAGGATACATTCGACTTTCCCATCGGAGGGTCTTGCAGCACCAGCGTTCATTCCTGGTATCAACTGGTCTGATCACTGGTCATTCTGGAAGCAGGGTTATCCCGCGATCATGATCACGTATACCCCGCCTTACCGCTATCCTTACTATCACTCAGCGGGTGATACACCGGACAAAATAGATTATGAAAAAATGGTCTATGTCGTTAAGGGAATTGAAAAGATGCTTGAAGAATTATTACTTTTATAAGGAATAAATGGGCTTCATGATAGATGAATTGAATACACTAAATAAAAGTTCTTAATCCCCGTATATCAGCATGAACAGAACACAGACACGCTGTAAATACGGTCGCTTCAGGCTTCCTCGGCAACTGCTACCGGCGTTGCTCTACCTCCCACATCCATGTGGTCGTATTCTCTCGCGACACTTATGCATCCATGCATGTCGTCCATGTAGACTTTTATACCCGGAGGGTGCGTATGCGCCATCCTTGGCGCATACGGTCTGCTTATCTGTTCATACTGATATACCTGAAAATAAAAAATGTAGTCCGTTCAGAAACTTTTATTTAGTGCGAAGCAAATCATATTTCTACATCCTTCTCTTATTATTTATTACTGTATGTTTGTCGACAGAGACGTATGCTGAAAAGATGTCAACGAGTAATAGCATTACATTGTTTATAGGCGGTGATGTTATGACAGGACGCGGTATTGATCAGGTATTACCCTATCCTGGTGACCCCCGGTTATATGAGCCGTATGCTAAAGATGCAAGGGATTATGTTGCGTTGGCAGAAGCAGTCAATGGTCCGATTCAAAAACCTGTTCAATGTCACACTATCTGGGGAGATGCATTGCAGGAATGGGAACGAATAGCACCGGATGTGCGACTCATTAACCTGGAAACAAGTGTTACCACAAGTCATGAATACTGGCCGAATAAGGGAATACATTACAAGATGCATCCAAAAAATGTTTCTTGCCTGACTGAAGCCGGAATTGATTACTGTTCTCTCGCGAATAACCACGTGCTTGATTGGGGATACTCGGGACTCACGGAAACGCTGGATTCATTAGCGGATAGTAATATCAAGGTTTCAGGCGCGGGGGAGAATCTGCAGGAGGCAGAACAACCTGCAATTTTAAGCGTTAAAGGTAAAGGAAGAGTCATTGTGTTTTCCTATGGCATGAGTTCAAGTGGCATTGCATCCGATTGGGCGGCTAAAAAAAACAGACCGGGTGTGAACCTGTTGCGAAGTTTGTCTGGTAGAACTGTTCGGCATGTCAAAAAACAAATCGATAAAATAAAACAAGCCGGCGATATTGTCATTGCTTCAATTCATTGGGGAAGTAACTGGGGTTATGCTGTTCCTCAGGGTCACATTGATTTTGCCCACCGACTCATTGATGATGCAGGCGTTGATATTATTTATGGTCATTCTTCACACCATGCAAGACCGCTGGAAGTGTATAACGACAAGCTGATTATTTATGGTAGTGGTGATTTTATTAATGACTATGAAGGTATCAGCGGACATGATGAATACAGAGATGACCTGGTATTAATGTATTTCGCAAGTATTGATCCCACCTCCGGGAAACTCGTTCATTTGCAAATGATACCTATGCAAATCAAACAATTCAGACTGAACCGGGCAACTGAAAGTGATGTCGAATGGTTGAAAGATACCTTAAACCGGGAAGGCAGATCGTTGGGGACCCGTATTCAGTTAACTGAAGATAATGTCTTAACATTACAATGAATAGCGAGTAAACATGATTTATAAAGTTCAGGCCAGATACATTGAAGATAAAGCGGATGAATTTTTTCAAAAATTGACTGATGGAACGATTACAAGTCAACAGCCTGATGGTCAAGAGATTGTTTCGAGTATGAAGAAAGCAAAAATTGTGGGAGAAGGAATAATCGAATGGTTTGAAACCTGTTATTGCGATACACCGCTTCAGCATGAAAGGGAAACTGTTTATGATTATTACCTGACTGATATCACTACCGAATTGGTAGACGCTAAGGGAGAAGTTGAAGGAACCTCCTTTTGGAATTATCTTCATTCCGTAAATTAGTTATTAACAAATATCAAGATCAGTCTGATCCTGATTTATACATTTTCTTTATTGATCTGTTCCAGGATAGTTGCGACTTCATCCTCGCTTACATCAGTCCAGTTCTGGTAGGCACTTGCAACGGCAAAGCTGTAACCTTCTCGTAGATTGGCACAGTAGATGGCATCGACCAGTTTTGTAATGGGATAGAGTGAACTGTCATGACCTGTGGGTACTGCGATGATGATCTTTCCTGCTTGAGCTTTTTGCAATGCCAGGATGCCGGCCCGGATGGTAGAGCCTGCTGCGATTCCGTCATCGACAATAATGACAGTCTTGTCTTTTAGTTCGGGAAGGGGTTTTGTGCCATGGAAGCGTTGTCGTCTTCGTTGTACTTTTTCTTGTGCTTCTTTTGTTGCCGTTTGGATCGTATACGCATTAAGGTCAGCATTTTGCACAGCATCTTCATTGATCCATTCAGTCCCATCGAACGCAACCGCACCAAAGCCGGCTTCCGTTGTCCAGGGATACAAGATCTTGCTTACCGGCAAGGTATTGAATGAGAGGCCAAGTTGAGTTGCTATCGTTGCTGCGACCGGTACACCACCTGCCGGTATACCGAGTACCAATGCTTCTGAATTGCTATAGTCCTGCAACATCCCGGACAGTATTTTACCGGCATGTTCCCGGTCACGGAAGACGTGTTCGCAATTCGAGAGTTCCGGCAACGTATGGATGTTCCCGGTAATCATGCGGGATGGTAATGTTCTTTAATAAGTTGTCGCATCGTCACTATTTATTAAAGCATGTATTTCCTAACCGACAATTATTTTTTTAGTCCAGGTCATTGCCCTTGTTCCTGCACAGCAATAGCGTAAATATAAATGATAGGTTTAATACGACGACGTTCGATCCGCTTCGATATAATTACGTTCTGTGTCGATCATGTAATCTCTCGATAGAGGTGTGGCATCACGGGTACGTGAGAGCAGCATCTGAAAAGCCATCTGGGCACCCGTGCGGAACATGGTTTCTGCACTGATCAGGTAGAACTCCCACATGCGGCAGAATCGCTCATCATAGAGTTCTGCGATTCGTTTTCGGTTTCGCTGAAAACGGTTGTTCCACTCGACCAACGTGTCTGCATAATGCATACGTAGTACTTCAACATCGCTGATCCATAAATGCTGCCGCTCAGTAGCAGCGAACACTTCTGAGAGTGCAGGGGAGTATGCTCCAGGAAAAATATATTTGCGCAGCCAGGGGCTTGCGCTGCCTGGAGGACTCATGTGACCTATCGAGTGAAGCAGGGCGAAACCATCATCAACCAAGAGGCCGTATAGCTTGTTGAAAAATTCATCGTAACGGCTGACGCCGACGTGCTCAAACATACCGACCGAGACAATTCGATCAAAGCGTCCGCTTACCTCACGATAATCCCGTAGTTCGAAGCGTACGCGGTCGGCAAGCCCAAGCTGTTCTGCACGTTCTGTTGACAGTCGATGCTGCTCTTCTGAAAGAGTGACACCAAGGACTTCGATGTCGGCACGGCGGGCGAGATCAAAGGCGAGTCCGCCCCAGCCGGAACCTATGTCAAGAATACGTTGGCCTGAGGACAGTTTTAGTTTAGCCGCGATATGGCGCTTCTTGTTTTCCTGTGCCGTCTCCAAAGAGTCGTCCGGGTTTTGAAAGTAGGCGCATGAATACTGCAGGTCATTATCTAGAAAAAGTTCATAGAGTTCCCGGGAGAGGTCGTAATGATGCGCAACATTCTGCTGCGCCTTACCGACCGGGTTGTATTGGTGGAACCTGCGTAACATTCGCGAGATTTTTCGAAAAACATTCTGCAGGGTATAAGCGGCCATAGAACCCCTGTTGATCGAAAACAGTTCCAGAAAATCCGCAACTGTGCAATCGACGAAAGTGAGTGTTCCATCCATGTAGCTCTCGCCGACGTGAAGCTCTGGATTCAGGAAGATTTTGAGCGGCAAATCCGGTTCATGAAACTGGATCGTTGCTACCGGTTCTGTAGTGCCGTGAAACTCGCGCATCTTTCCACTCGAATCAATTACGCGTAACGTTCCCTTCTGTACGAAACGCTCGAACAAATGGGAAAGCAAATAGAGTCCCAACTCCAGATGCCCTGATGTACTCTTTGCCACCTGATAACACCTCCCTAATAATTACCAAGACCCCTTTTGGAGTTTTTCTTTAATCTCCATTTAGTAAATTGAACATTGTCATAAGTTATAATTTAAAGGGGGCTTGTTGTGTACTTTGTTCCTTTACCCGGGTCTCTTCACAAATGTGACCGGATCGATTAAAAACTGCTCCTCCGGCCCATGTGGTTGCATTTAGACAATGACCATCATCACTTAATACAGCCGTCATCGTTGCTAGCGGTATCTGAAGCTCGATTGTTCGATTTTCAGGATCGCTGCATGTCCAGGAGCCTTGCCCAACACTTGGCGTGTCATATATACCACCATCTTTTATATCCACTGACAACTCACCACGATATAACCATTGACCAAGAACGTCGTAACATACCTTATGTTTAAATGTTTCAGCTTTCTTGATACCCGATTTAGCAACAGCATCGCCTGGGTAACTGGCAAGTATTTCATTATATATGCTTATTGCCAGTAATTTATCCTTGTCGCTCATGGCCTGATCTGCTTTTGCAATAAGCGAATTATATTTTTCTATCTTCTCTTGTTCGGCTCTCTTCCTGGCTTCTTCTTCCTGTCGTTGCCGTTCCAATGCCGCGAGTCTGGCTTCTTCCGCTTTGCGCTTTTGTTCTTCTTCTGCTTGTAATCTCTTTTCTTCCGCTCGGCGTTGCCTTTCTTGTTCTTTCCTGATTCGTTGTGCTTCGGCCTCTTTTTTTCTTTTCTCTTCGGCTTGTCTTTCAAGTTGTTTCTTTTCTTCTAACTCTTGTTGTTCTATCTGTTTTTCCAGGGCCTCCAGTTCGGCATCGGTCACCGCCA
>CAYMPA010000156.1:0-5919 GCA_964392105.1 uncultured Enterobacteriaceae bacterium | reverse complement strand
TTGGACAAAAACCATCCCTGGTTTTTGCTCTTCGAGCAGCAAAGCTGCCCAAAAATGCTCCCGGCATTTTTGTGAGCACGATGCTGACGCGGACATGGCGAAAAATGTGCATTAATAATTCCCTATAACTCTTCGATGGTTAGATTTGAGTTCGTATAAATACAAATATCGGCAGCAATACCTAAGCCCTTCTCTACGATTTCACGAGCACCCAGGTCAGTATTTTCCAATAATGCACGTGCGGCAGATTTAGCATAATGACCGCCAGATCCGATCGCCATGATATTGTCTTCCGGTTCGATAACATCCCCATTACCTGAAATAATTAATGAAGTTGTTTTATCTGCCACACATAGCATTGCCTCAAGCCTGCGTAACATACGATCTGTACGCCAGTCTTTTGCTAACTCAACAGCCGACCGCATCAGATTACCTTGATGTTTCTGTAACTTGGCTTCAAAACGTTCAAATAAAGTAAATGCATCTGCTGTGCCACCAGCAAAACCGGCTATTATTTGTTCATTAAACAGGCGACGTACCTTGCGTGCGTTTCCTTTCATTACAGTATCACCCAGTGATACCTGACCATCACCTCCAATAACAACATGATCATCACGCCGTACGGATAAAATGGTTGTGCCTCTGTATTGTTCCACATTCTCTCTCCACATTGGGGAAGCGGGATTGTACCTGAGCCTGCATCCAGACATAAGTAAATATATCTGAAAATAATTTGAGAGTTTTGCCCAACGTCACGAACGAAGGCTAATCAAGATAAAAATAGCCGAAAAATTCACCTGGAGCGAATTTGGGCAACAAATGTTGCTCGTAAGAGTGAAATACAGGGATGTATTTCACCCAAAAGCGGTTTTTATCACTTTTTGACCCTATCTCTGCAATTTACTTCAGGGCCATCCCTGGCTTTCGCCCTTCGGGCCAGCCTACGGCTGTTCATCAGTGTGTTTGGAACAAACTGGAACAGCTTCAGTTGGCCTGCAAAGCAGGTGAGCTACATGGATGTAGCTCATAAATTTGTTCATGGCAATTTTGTGAGGTTATTTTTTTGCGATGAGTAGTTCTCGAGCACATGCCTGCAGGGATGTAGGCAGTAGAGCGACGCACGACTGCATGGATGCAGGACGACTCCAAGGACCTCGGTACCTTTATGCACTGTGGGTGCACCCCTCAAGGGGGTATTGAAAAGAACCCTTGAGGGGTGTGGAGGAGGTACGATTACATGGATGTAATCGGTAGAGTCGAGTATGGAACGGAGACCGAGAAAATGTCTGGAACACATTCTCGAGGTAGAACGAATCAGGAGACAGAGCCGAGGACGCCAAAGCCGAGTAGTTGCGCGAAGCTCTCTCAATCAGATTTTTTGCGATGCGCCCTCGGATGGGTCTTATCGTAGACCTGTGCCAGATGCTGAAAGTCAAGATGTGTATAGACCTGTGTCGTACTGATATCCGCATGCCCTAATAATTCCTGTACTGCACGTAAATCACCACTTGATTCCAACATATGACTGGCAAATGAGTGACGTAGCATATGAGGATGTACATGGCTTGGTAAACCTTGCTTGATAGCCCATTGTTTTAAACGTTCTTGTACAGATCTGGGGCTAATACGTTTTCCCCGATTGCTGACAAATAATGCTTGTTCCGATTCATTGACCATTGCTGGTCGTTTTTTAAGCCATTTCTTTATTGCCTTAATTGCATGTTGACCCACAGGAACACTGCGCGATTTTTTACCTTTACCAGTGACCGTTAAAACACGATCACTATAATCAATATCATTCATATTTAAACTTATAAGTTCAGCCAAGCGTAAGCCTGAAGAATAGATTAACTCCAACATTGCCCTATCACGGATAGCCAGATCATCATCTTCTTCAATTCCAACCAATTGAACAGTTTGATCGGCATCCAACACCTTTGGAAGTTTTCGGGCAGACTTAGGTGCAATAATACCTTCGGCTGGATTATTCCTAACCTTACATTCTTTTAGCAGGTGACGATAAAAAGCTCTAATAGCGGATAAATTTCGCTGCAAAGAACGTCCACCAATACCCTGACGATGACGCCAGGCTACAAACCCTCTTATCTGTCGACCATCGAGGTCGGACCATTTAGCAATTTCATGCTTGTCACAATATGATTGCAAATGATTGAGATCTCGCTGATAGGCACTACGGGTATGCTCAGAAAGATGGTGTAGTGTCTTAATATAGGATTCAAGCAATAATGTCTCGGACGACTGCATAATTATCTAACAAGCTGCCCACCAGTCTGTCTGGAACAAACTGGAACAGCATTAGCTGGCCTGCAAAGCAGGTGAGCTACATGGATGTAGCTCATAAAAATGCTCCTGGCGTTTTTTTCGAGCACGGACAATAACATGAGCATAGCAATTGTGACAAAACCGCCTGGATAATTTCTCATGGAGAGCAATTGGACATCCCGTAGGGTACCTGAAAGGGGAATAACAGGGATGTTATTCATCAACGATTTTGAGTGCCAACCCCGAAGGTGTGAGCCTCATGGATCTCGATACCCCTTGAGGGTACGAGACGAACAAAAAAGTGCATTTTTGGAGGTGCCCATTAATTTTCTTCAACCCAGGGCTTTAATATAAAACTCAATATTTCACCCAGATTTGCTAGTAATTCGACCCCCATTCCTGCTTGAAAACGTTCAGCATCAATACTACCGATGGCAAGTATTCCACCCCAACCTTGTCCATGCAGAGGAACCATCACAGATGAAGCTATATCATCACCATCGTCACCAAATAAAAACACCTGTTGTTGGCGTTTCATACGCCCACTTAATGGCATCCGCTTGTCGATGATACTTTTAAACAGGGATTGTTCTGTTATGTCTTTACCGGCAAATTCATCCGTTGCAAAGCTATCGACGAAGGCAGGACTTGCAAATAAACGAACAATTACACGGTCAGCATGAAAATTCTTCTTCAGGTTTTCATACATAGTATTAAAGATATCTTTCGGATCATCAGCATCCATCAGTGTTAACGCCAGTTGATGCATGCGTCGTGCAAGTTCTTCGTTTTGTCGAGCTATCTCTATAAGCTCATGCAATCGCTTACGTGTTTGCTGGTTTTGCTCACGTAATACAGCTACCTGTCTTTCAACTAATGAAACTGCATTGCCACGATCGTGCGGGATCTTTAATTCGGCAAGAATAGCAGGGTGCTTATTAAAAAAATCCGGGTTGTCCTTAAGATACTCGGAAATCATGCTATCTGTAATGTTATTTGATTCCAGGTTTCCTTCTTCCTGTACACTCATAATTCAATTTTCCCCTCAAATACGGTTGTGGCAGGGCCCGTCATATACACTGGTTCACCTTCTCCTGCCCAGGATAATGTCAGATGGCCACCGCGTAATTCTGCATCTATTTTCCCCTCCAAATACCCCTGCTGGCAAGCAATAACCATCGCAGCACAGGCACCACTCCCACAGGCAAGTGTTTCTCCCGAACCACGTTCATAAACACGCAGTTTAAATGCCTGTTGATTAAGGATCTGGATAAAACCAACATTTACACTTTCCGGAAATAGTCCGTTTTGTTGCACAGCCGGACCAATTACGTTCACTGGAATAGAATCGACATCATCCACGATTATTACAGCATGCGGATTTCCCATGGATATCGCACCAAATGTAATCTCGTCATCGCCTAATTTAAGATTATATTGCTCCGATCGTTCATCGGCTTTTAATGGAATTCTGGCAGGTTCAAATTCCGGCACACCCATATTAACCGTTACACAATCATTATCATCAATGTGCAAAACAAGTTGACTTTCTCCGATTTCAGCAATGATCTTGCTTTTTATCAACAATCCTTTTTCTCTAAGGTATACAGCGACACAACGGGCACCGTTTCCGCATTGCATGACCTCACCACCATCGGCATTAAATATCCGATAACAAACATCAACATCATTATCTTTTGGTGGTTCTAATAACAGGACTTGATCACAACCAATACCAAATTGACGATCGGCTATATGCCTGACTTGTTCTCGAGTCAGTGTCAGTGATTGCGTGAAGGTGTCAAAAACAACAAAATCGTTTCCGATACCGTGCATTTTGGTGAATGGGTATTCCATTTGCGTAGATTACAGCCTATCCGGCATAACGCATAGTGCGGACTAATTATTTGTTATTCAATAATTTAATAATGATGAATAAAGTTAGAATTTCTACGGCAGTACCAGCTTAGTCTGGTAAAGCACCAACCTGGAATTGGTTTGTAATTGAGTTTAATTGCTGTGAAATCAGGCTCATCTTGCGTGCCGAAAGCTCAATATCATGGTTTCCTTGTAAAACCTGGTTTACTAATTCAGCAATCAAATCTGTATTTAATTTAACTTCATTGACTAACTCTGATTGTTCAGAGGAGTATTTAGCATTTGTCTTATTAAACTCATTAATTTCATGAACAGAGTCTGTAATAAACGTCAATGCATCACCAGCAATGTTTGCCGATTCAACACCTTTACTGATTTCGACTTTTTGATTGGACATGATGCCTGCCGTGTTTTTTGCCTTGGTCTGGACATTGTCAATATTCTGCATAATGTCATTAGCAGATTCTCTTGTCCTGTTTGCCAGACTCCGTACTTCATCCGCTACTACGGCAAAGCCACGCCCGTATTCACCGGCCCGGGCGGCTTCGATTGCTGCATTTAAAGCCAATAAATTTGTTTGTTCGGTTAATTGATTGATTACCTCGGTAATACCACTCATCTTGTTACAGTCATCAACCAGATTTTCGACTACAGCATGTGTTTCTTCAATATAATTCGAGAATGATAGAAACATTTGCAAGACCATCTGTATGATTTGTTTACTGCTTATTGTCTCACAATCAGCCTCTTCTGCCAGTTTTGATGCTTTCATGGAGTTTTCATAGAGACCTTGTGATCGCGTTTGCATTTGTTCCATTACCTGGACAGCCAGATCGGTTTTAGATTTCTGATTTTCCGCAAGTTCATTAGTCTTTTCTACATTATCAGCCAACTCCTCAGCACTCTCACTGGATAGTTTTGCTGAATTCTTGAGATGTAATAATAACGCTTCATACTTAACAATCAGCGCATTTAATTTAATTGCCATACGGATAATCTGGTTTTGCACTTCAGATTCCATTTGTTGAATACCAACAAATAAAACCGCAACAACTTCGCCATTGAGATCCTTTACAGGCACATATTTCGTTGAATAATTATTACCAAATAACTGGGCCGGCCCGAAATATTCACGCCCTTCAATTAGATATTGATATGCGGGATGAAACATTCCAAGTGGTGTCCCTATAACTCGTTTTCCTTCTGGATGTTCCAGGGTTGTTGCAACCCGGATAAATTCCTGATCGACTTTCAAAAAAATAGTCGCAACTGCGTTGGTTTCCTGGCTAAATTTTTCCAGTAGATCGCTATTTCCGCACAGTTGTTCTGAACCTGACCATAACTCAGATACAACTGCATTTCCGATGGTAACATTAGACGATTTATTAATCTTAAAATCCGAATCAAAAAGACTTTGAAATTTTCTGGATACGTTGTCGACTTCAACACGTTGTTGTTCACGATGTTGATATATATCTTCTTCAGATATTTCATCGAGGATTCTGGGTAATGCAAACTCATGCTTTAAATTGCCTTGCTCAACTAAAGACAAATGATCATGTAACTGATTTATTGGTTTAATCAAGTAGGTGGCAAATAATTTATTTAATAAATAACCAACAACCAGAATTATCGCCCAGATACCAACATGATGAAATAAATTAAAGGAATTACCAAAATACTTGTATGACAGTACAACAGACATAGATACAAACAGCGCCGTAATTGTATGCAGCAAGGCGACGCGCTGTTTGGTGT
>CAYMPA010000155.1:1946-5963 GCA_964392105.1 uncultured Enterobacteriaceae bacterium | reverse complement strand
AAAGAAGGATTTATAATTTGACAGCCCCTCCGAAGAGGGGCCGTCAGAAGGAGAATAGATCGTGCTTCTCTATTGTATCACAACTTCAGCCTCTTTCGTTTCTCAATATCCAAAACGCTTTGTTTTGTTCTTCCAGTATGACCGCAATCGTCACAGCGATATGTCTCATAAGCGTTAGCGCCAGTAGTTGCAATTTTGTCGGTGGGAATCAGGTTTTCGCTACTGCAACGAGGGCAAACCGAATCGAGTAGGTTTGTGTAAAGCCCTAAATTAACCCCGGTTTTCATCCATGGTCTGATCTTTAAGTACATCTCTTCACCGATTTCAATATCGTGCCTGCAATAAGCATCCATCTCTTGAAGCGCACCCTTTACTCCGTTCTCGCAATCAACCCATAACTGAAATCCAGTGTTTATTTTAGCGGGTACCTTCAATTGCTTCGCAAGATAATCTAAGGCATGAGATGTAGACGCAAATATCTTGCGACATTCTTTTAGTGTATCTATTGTCCTGTAAGGTAACGGGGGATTGAAACCATGCTTTATACAAAATCTGTAATTCATTTTCTTGATGTCGAACCTATCCCCGTTGTGTGCAATCAATATGTCTGCTTTATTGAATATATCCCAGAGAGATGAACAAACTCTTTTATCATCCCTGTTCTTGGCTTCTTCTGGCGTTACAACGTCATGTATTATTTTCTTTTCCCCTTGCCATCTTCCAGCCCAACAAATCACAAACCAATCAGCGACCACATTCTTATGAGAGATATATCCACTTACCTTCAAGCTGAATACACGGGTTAGTAATGTTGATGTTTCAATATCAAACACGAATATCTTTGGCTTTCTCTTCTTCCCCCGTTCTTTGATTTTGTTTTTCTTTCTCATGTTATATAACTTACTGCCTACAGACTTTTCCGTTGTCTCTAAGGCAATAGCTATATCTTTATCTGTTTTCCCTGCATCGAACATCTGTATAAGCGATTCTTCATCTTGATCCCAATTGTGCATAATGATCTCCTTCTCCCCAAGTTTACCACGAATTATCCAAATTGTGCGTAAATAAAGGAGGACACTAAACCTATAAATATGAGCAAAAACACAAAAAGTGCAATGTCCCAAAACCGTTTCCAACGCTTCATTTTAGTACCAACCATCCCCCTATAACAGCAATAATAACAAAGCCAGCAAGACCGATAAATTTCAGCGGAGGCTTCAATATCTCCCAGATTATTTTATCAAGAGCTTCTTTCCATTCATTGATAGTGGTTATCTCGAAAGAATTTTTTGCTATGTCTATTTTCATCGTCTTTATCTCATCCTTGTTTTCTCGAACTTCCTTTTTTGTATACTCAGAATGAGTTGCTAAAACATCAACTTTTTTATCTATATCTCGCAATAAATCCATGATGGCTTTGTATTCTTCCATGTTAGCTCCTAAGATTTACGACCTTAACCTTATCCCCTGCCTTCAATTCTCTGGCAAGGTTTCTTTTTATCACGATCTCACCACCCGGATACATCAGCGGGAAGGATGTACAATTCTCGCCCTGCGGGAAATGCGTAACCCTGAATGTGCCGTCAGGGAATTTGTTTCGACGTTCTCCAATCTGTACTTCGCCATCGTATAGGTATTCAATGCGTGGGTGAATCTGTGTAGCTCGATGGCGCAACCAGAATTTAGGGTACAACTCGTCCGCATTAGGGGCGAGCAAGTTCATGTCAACTGCTTCGATATGTAGATTAGTTCCATTTCTGTAACCGCGCACTACGTTCCCGCCAGTTGAAAGGCTCACTTTCCAGTCATAATCATTGTCGCTTCGCCAGTGACCCAGGTCTGTAAAGGCGCGATGCGGGGCCACAAGGCTAGAAAATGCTTTCTCGTGTTGCTCTGCTGTCCGTCCCGGAGAATCCAGTTTAGCAAATTCTTTTTGCAATTGCACAAAATCATCAGGGACTTTTTGCCACAGCTCTTTGCATAAAATAACTGTCTCAGGCATCGGAAGGTGCTTATCAACACTCTCATTAAAAGCGTCTTGACGAGGACTACCCCAATTTGGTGAGCTCCAGTCGTGCAGCAATTGGTAGTAAGTTTTTCCATCATCGGGAATAGTTATCCATTCGCTTACAATCACTGGCTGCGTTGGATTCGTATCGGTTTTGATGTAGCGCACCCCATTGTAATACTCGGCCACGTAAAGATTGCCGAAAGACCCGCCGTCAATCTCCAACCAAATGTTGAGACCATCGTTCACTCTCCCCCCGCTTACTAATGTGTGTTTGAATAGGTAACCGATATGGTTACTATCCGACACAACAGGCGATGTCCTTAGGTTCATTCCCTCGAGCAGCTTGCCAGTTATTTCAAGGTTTGGGGCCGGAACAGGAGCCGGGGCCGGAGCGGGAATTACAATATCGCCAGAATACCATGCCAAATCATCAGCATCGCCAAGAAATTTATTGAGGTCAATCCCCTTGCTCTCCGTTCCATAGGCTGCGCCATCGCCAGTCATGGTGTATTGCCAGATCATCGCCTTTGTCCAGGTGTTTTTTGGCATCAACGGCTTATCTACACCATAATGAGCTATCCATAGAGGGAACTGAGCAAAGAAAGCATTTCCTATCGGGTTATAATATTTGCTCGGCCCAAACTCGTTCCAATAGCCTGGGGCCGTATAAACTACAATTTTTTTGTTGGGAATATGTCGCTGAACATATTTGACAAACGCCATCCACTTGCGCCAACCAGCCCAAGCCCCACCGTATTTTTCTTCGATGTCAACGTGCAATGGCAATTCGCCAGGATCATCACTAAGCGCCTTAGCCCACAAACGGGCTTGAGCCTCTGGCTCTGAGCGACTATCGTAATACCAATACGAGCCACGCTTCAACCCGGCCTCTTTTGCAGCTTGCCAGTTATGAGCAAAGTCAGGGTCGATCCAGGTATTCTGGCCGGCGCGGATAATAACCTTGTCGGTCATTGTTGCCATCTTGGCAAAGTCTATGCCCTGAAGTGTCTCATTGTCGTCTTGGTAAAAGCTGATGTCTGGGAAAATCATTATATACTCCTAAAAGAAATTGAAAAAGCCACCACCGGCAGATTCACCCTCGATTCTTGAGAGGTGGTAAGTCGACCCAGCCGTACCAGCAGTATAGCCAGTTACGTCCACTGTTGCTGCTTCGCTTGCGATTTTCCAATATCCCCTTGTAAGGGCGCTAGTTGGGCCAGAACTTACGATGCCACCATCTGCCGCCCCCGATCCCGTAGGAACATACCAACTGACAACATAATTAGTTGCCGCAGCGATAGTAAATGTCAAGCTGTCAGAGACAATAACTTCGTCTTTGGCAATACTAAAACCAGAGCCACCACCAAACAAAACCTCAACGGGTGTACCGCTGAAATCATAGACATCTCCGGCTCCCTGCGATTGGATGTAGACATTATCTGTAATGAGGCCTTCGAGAGATGAACCCGTAAAACTAAGACGACAAGTTGCCAACCCTGTATTTGATAGGTCGGCAGAGTTTATAACTTGTCTGACTGTATAACCAGAGTAACCACCGCCATCACTTTCTCTGCTATAAGGCCCAAAAACGTTTACAAAACCCATTATGCCTCTTCCACGCTTGCCACACATCCCCACTTCGCATCAACTGTGTCATAAATAAATCCTGTAGTCAAAACCTTGCCTGCCGTTGTAGTAGTCGGTAGCGCAACGCCCATCGCTTGAAAATCTGTACCCCAAGTGATTGCTCTTGCTGTTCCATTGTCCAAAATCCTAAATATCAGCTTTTGGAAGTTTGTGGGAGTTCCGGTCACATTCACATCAGTAATAGCCGCCGCCTGTGCGGTGATTGTTACTGCATCATAACTATCTGAGTCTACGTCAGGGGTGGCGTCAGACGTA
The DNA here is from genome assembly GCA_964392105.1 of uncultured Enterobacteriaceae bacterium. Classification (GTDB taxonomy): domain Bacteria; phylum Pseudomonadota; class Gammaproteobacteria; order Eutrophobiales; family Eutrophobiaceae; genus UBA7359. Next base: position 2,050 of record CAYMPA010000155.1, on the reverse strand, counting down.
AAAGTTAATACTCTGTCTGTTATTCGCTTATTTGTCAACGTGTTAGTGGAACTGATACTTGGAAGAACAACGCCTTCAACCGATATGACTCCGGCGGCACTTCT
>CAYMPA010000155.1:0-1846 GCA_964392105.1 uncultured Enterobacteriaceae bacterium | reverse complement strand
CGGGTTAGGGTGGTCACGGTAAATAAAACTCCTGTATTTCTTCTGGTAACTCAGAAGAACCTCCAGCATCAGCGAATATCATCGCGTACATTTCTTCATAAGGATATTCACGGTCATAGTTCTTGTCCACATATTCCCTAAAATCAGGGTCAGCACTACGCCACTTCCAAAACTGGTATCCATTATCTGCCACGCTTATCTTATGGCCTATCTCATGGTGACAAACGTAAACCGAATCACATCGGTCAACCATTCCTGTTGAGATATTGTAAGAGCCACGAGGGGCAAGTAAAGCAATAGCTAAGGCAATTATCCAGTTCATTATGACCTTCTTTCTATAGTAAGAGCACCATAAACCAAGTCTAAGTTTCCACCGCTACTTTGTCTTAATCTCAAAGTAACCACGTCATTTTTTGTAAGGGCGCGAATGTCTGATCCAGACTGAAACGATGGACTACTTGAGCTTGGGTTATCATCATATTCATACGGGTACATAATAACAGCACCACTTCCGGTATCCCTAGTCGCATAAGCCCACCTAGCCCCAGTTCCATTTGTATTCCATGTGGCTGTAATAATAATTAAATAATTTCCATCTTCAGGAATTGTAATATCAGTTGTGCTGACTGCACTATCATAATAATTTCCATTGTCAAACTCTTCTGTATTAAATACGCAATCTGTATATGTATTATTAGATACGGTAAGGTTTGACAATTGTCTTTTTATTCTGGCATTTAATCCAGACAAAAACGAATCTCCCACAAGTTTTCCCGTAGTTATCGTTCCAGTTCTAACTAAAAACTCAGCAGCAGAATTGTCCCATAAGATATTTGGCTGTCCGCTCGAATTGTCTCCTAAGAGCAAATCCCCAGCACCAACAGACTCTGAATTGTAAGTTTGGTCAGTAGCAAAGAAGTGAAACCCTGCCTTAGCGGGGTCAGTCAGGTCTTCGCCCAAGAACAGGTCACCGTCAATCTCTCCCGTTTGCACAGACTTATTCCAAATCTGGATAATATCAAATATGCCAAGCCTGGCTTTTATTGTATCAGGGTTAGGCTGAGTAGACCCAGGCTTTATCCACCCAGGAATAATCTGGTTATTAGATTGTGTCAACTCTCCCCACTGATGTAAATCAGCGAGTTCAGATTGAGACAGTGTTTTTTGCTGTCCTAACTTGACAAGAATATCACCAATGCTCATTCTTTATCGCTCTCCACGTCAACACGTATTTTACCAACCAAGTCCTGCACACCATTTACCAAACAGTACCACGCAATCACATAAAAATTCCCAGCAGCCCACCCAGAAAATGTCTCTGTAGTCAGTACGTTTCCAGAAACAGAAGCAGAACCACTATCAAGATCAGAGACAATATTACTTCCTGACCCATTTTTGTAAGCAGTTGTCGTAATAGTACCGGAAAGTGTGATGGCAGTACCATCAAAAGCGTCCAGCTTCAAGCTCCAACTCTTTGACGCACTTTCCCCAACCTTTACAGGGCTTTCTCTAAAAAATAAGTCACTCATCTAAATAACTCCCGCGCAACACGCTCTGCCATTTCCTTTGTCTCAAGGTCTTCGGCTGGTATATGGATTATCTCAGGTAAATCAATTCCTAAATCTTTCAGTTTATCTAACCTTACTAAATCGTCCAAATCCTGTTCTCTGATCTCACCTAAGTGGGCAAATTCACCATCCACTTCAACGGCTGTGAACTGTCCAAACCTGTTGAACAAGAAGTCCAACTCTTTCCATCCAGGCTCACCCGGAAATCCTAGTGCAAACCTAAAAGCCCTCCCCGCCCACCGAGCCGTAGCGTTTGCAAGCCTTTCTTCCGGAGCACT
>CAYMPA010000154.1:0-6040 GCA_964392105.1 uncultured Enterobacteriaceae bacterium | reverse complement strand
TTTCTGTTAAGAGTAAAAAATGATCGTCAGTTACACAATTTAATTTACAGGGTCTAATAAACATCACACACTTCTTTGCACACACTAGAAAACTAATTATAATTCATTGATTATAATGAATTATTTAGAAGAACATTTCTGTCAGAGTCCGTAGTCCTACAATTTACGTCGGACGTCCTGTCCTCCGTCAATGTTCAAAACTTGTTCCCTGCAGTTTTGTGACGACCCCCCCAGTGGGGGTGAATCGCAATCTAGATTAACGCTTGGAATACTGAGGACGTTTACGTGATTTGTGTAGACCGATTTTCTTACGTTCTACTTCACGTGCATCCCGGGTAACAAAACCAGCCTGGCGTAAAGGTTTGCGCAAGGTTTCATCATACTCAATCAATGCACGTGTGATGCCATGACGTATTGCGCCTGCTTGTCCGGAAATTCCGCCACCTGTTACGGTAATATTGAAATCAAACTGATCCACCATTTCCAGTGTTTCGAGTGGTTGGCGGACAATCATTTGGCCGGTTTCACGTCCAAAATATTGTTTAAGAGTACGGTTATTAATCGTAATTTCACCTTTCCCCCGTTTTAGAAATACACGTGCTGATGAGCTTTTGCGTCTTCCAGTGCTGTAATAAACTTGGTCTGACATCCTTTATATCTCCAGTACCTGAGGTTGTTGAGCTGCATGTTGATGCTGGGCATCTGGGTATACCTTGAGTTTACGGAACATTTCTCTGCCTAATGGGCCTTTTGGGAGCATCCCTTTTACAGCGGTTTCAATAATTTGTTCTGGTTTTTTGGCAAGCAATTTTTCAAAACTGATCGATTTGATTCCACCTGGATAGCCCGTATGGTGGTGATACATTTTGTCTGTTCGTTTGTTACCGCTAACCTGGACATCTTTCGCATTAATAACGACGATATAGTCGCCGGTGTCCATATGAGGTGTATATTCGGCTTTATGTTTGCCGCGTAGGCGCCTTGCAATTTCGGTTGCCAGACGGCCCAGGGTCTTGCCTGAGGCATCAACGACAAACCAGTCGCGCTTAATATCAGCAGGTTTTGCTGTGTAGGTTTTCATGCTAATTCCTAGAAATTGGGTAACCCGGGTAAAAAAGAGGGGGAATAGTACGGATTGACCCCTTGGCTGTCAATATTATAAGGGCGATATTCTCATCTAATATTATTGAATATATCAGTCTTTCCCAAGAGGTAATTATTAGTAAGACATATTATTATATAGTGATATCTGGAGAGTAGCTGAAACAGTTATGAAATCACGACATTACAGTGCATTAGACCGTGGAATAATAGCCCTTGATTCTGTTCTTGGAAATCTTTCCAAACCGGGTTCGATGCGAGAAAAAAGACCCTATCCGGCAGCATCTTATTCTCAGCCAAATCTGGACGAAAATGAGAAAAAACACATATCCGGTTTAATGCGTGTGAACCATGCCGGAGAAATTGCAGCACAGGCGCTTTACAAGGCCCAGTCTTTAACCGCCAGGGACGAAGAACTCAAAAAAGTCATGCAGCAGTCTGCCGATGAGGAAATCGATCATCTCGATTGGTGTGAATCACGGCTAAAAGAATTGGGTGACCATACCAGCTATCTTGAGCCTGTTTGGTTTATAGGGTCATTCAGTATTGGAGTTATTGCCGGCTGTTTTGGAGATAATTGGAATCTGGGTTTTCTGGCAGAAACTGAATATCAGGTGGTGAGACATCTTGATGAACACCTGGAACAATTACCTGAGAAAGACGATCGTAGTCGGGCCATCTTAGAGCAAATGCGTGAAGATGAATTACATCATGCAACGACTGCTGAGACGGCAGGTGCAAGAACCTTACCTATAGATGTGAAACGCTTAATGAGTTTAGTGTCTAAGGTTATGACTAAAACTGCCTACCGAATATAATTTATTATTTCTACCTCTTGAAAATTATTTGCTTGTCCCCATCTTTTTATTAAGTCAATACAACATATTATGGAGGTAGAAAAATGTCTTTAGTAAATTATGAACCATGGAGTCTATTAGATAGATTTCAACAGCAATTGAATCAGTTGGGTTATGCAGATAAATCATTAGCGGGTAATGATAATGATTCTTCAAATGTCGTAACGAGCCATTGGCGTCCTGCAGTGGATATCAAGGAAGAGGCTGATCGGTTCTTGATCATAGCAGACTTGCCAGGCGTTGATCCAAAAGACATCGAAATAACGATGGATAATGGTGTGTTGACGATAAAAGGTGAACGCCAAGATGAAGCACGTGAAGAGAAAGAAGGTTATAAACGGGTAGAACGTGTTAGCGGTGCTTTTTATCGACGCTTCAGTTTACCGGATACGGCTGATGCTGATCGCATTGAAGCAAAAGGTAAGGATGGTGTGTTAGAAGTTACCTTACCCAAGCATGAAAAGGTTCAGCCTCGTAAAATTGAAGTAAAGAGTTAAATGCTGTACGAATTAAAGAAAGCGGGTTTTACCCGCTTTCTTTAATGTTTAAGTTATTCTTATAATAACTTAATTGAACTTTTCGCGAATAACATTTCCTAATTAGAAAAATATTATAACTAACGGAATACATTTTGATGATTAATAGCTTTTCCAGATTACTCTCTCGTTTATTTTTAATTACATTTTCATTTTTAGCTCCGGTAGCTAATGCAGCTTTGCCCGTTGAGTTGGATGGAAAGGAATTACCAAGTCTGGCACCAATGTTAGATGGAGTTACCCCGGCGGTCGTTAATATTGCTACTGAAGGACGTATTAAACTACGCCAAAGTCCATTATTTGCAGATCCATTGTTTCGTCGCTTTTTTCAAATCCCGGATCAACCAGTGGAACGCAGAACAAGTAGTTTGGGATCAGGTGTAATTGTAGATGAGAAACGTGGTCTGGTTTTAACAAATAATCATGTCATAGCCAATGCAGTACAAATAACAGTGACCTTACGTGATGGTCGTCATATGGAAGCTGAAATAGTAGGTACTGATCCAGAAACCGATGTCGCTGTAATCAAAATACCTGCAGAAGGATTAACGGCATTAAAAACAGCGGACTCAGAAAATTTGAGAGTTGGTGATTTTGTTGTTGCTATAGGTAATCCATTTGGTCTTGGTCAAACTGTTACATCAGGTATTATTAGTGCGTTAAGTCGTAGTGGATTAGGCATCGAAGGCTATGAAGATTTTATTCAAACCGATGCATCAATTAATCCGGGAAATTCAGGTGGTGCATTGGTTAATCTACGTGGTGAATTGGTTGGGATTAATACTGCGATCTTTTCTCAAACTGGTGGCAATATCGGGATCGGTTTTGCTATTCCAATCAATCTTGCCTTGCAGATCATGGAACAAATCGTTGAGACCGGTGAGGTTAAGCGTGGTTTTCTTGGTGTCAGTATGCAGGATATTAGCCCGGCACTTGCAGAAGCCTTTGGTCTTGATCGGCAACGTGGTGCAATAATTAATAAAGTGCTTGAAGGATCACCTGCAGACAAAGCCGGATTGATTGCAGGTGACATTGTTATTTCTACTGATGGCAAACAAATCCGGAATGCTAATGATCTCAGAAATCGTATTGGTCTCTTACCAGCGGGTGATAAAATTAGATTCAAGGTGTTACGTGATGGTAAAGAATCTGAATTTGTTGTAACTGTTGATGAGAGTACTCAGGAAAGTACAGGCCCAAGAGTTGTTAATGAATTATTGCAAGGTATAACCGTCGGTGATATCGAAAAAGGCAACCCCTATTTTGGTAAAGTTGAAGGTGCTGTTGTCTTGAATGTGCAACGTGGCAGCGTAGCCTGGCGCAGTGGTCTCAGAGCAGCTGATATTATTACTTCAGTAAATAAAGTGCCGGTTAAAAACTTACAGGAATTTTTGTCTGCGGTAGACAAAAAAGAAGATTCACTTTTATTAAGAATAATTCGTGGAAATGCTGCGGCATTTCTTGTGATTAGAAAATAAATAGTATTATTGTATTGACAGGGTTAAAAATATGCTCGACTTTGTCTCCTGAGTCGTTCTACCGTTTACTTCCCTGTAAACGTCCTCGGCAATTGCTCGACTGCTGCTCGGTAATTTCTCCTGCATTACTTTAATAAGCTACCATTATCCATGCAGGCAATATCTAATTTGCAATTGGCAATTGATTCTTTAATAAGTTCAACTGCTTTCATCCTTGGAAAGGATTTACGGTAGGCAATAATAACTTCACGATAAGGAACTGGTTTGGTAAAAGGACGGTATTCCAGCATACCTTTCAATCCTGTTTGTGATTCTATTGATAAACCGGGGAGTATTGTAATGCCAACACCGGCTGCAACCATTTGTCGAATTGTTTCAATTGAGCTGCTCTCAAGGGTTTTCTGGATTTGTTTGTTTTTACCTAAAGGATTAATACACGAAGGACAAAGTTTCACAACTTGTTCACGAAAACAATTTCCCGCTTTCAATAATAGCATTGTATCGTTTACTAAATCATTAGCCTTGAGTTTCTTCTTTTTAGCTAAAGGGTGACCGCTTGGTAAAGTTACCATGAATGGTTCCTGGTAAAGTATTTCAGTAGATATTCCGGATTCATGAAATGGATTTGCAAGAATGGCAATATCAATATCACCTGCTTTTAATTTATTTGACAGGTTTTCTGTGAAATTTTCTTCTATTATTAAAATTAATTCAGATTCCTGTTTATTAATAACAGAGATTAATTTTGGTAATAAATAAGGTCCAATGGTGTAAATTACCCCGAGTTTTAATTCGCCACTTAACTCACTTTTATTTTGATTAGCAATTTCCTTTAGATTATTGGTTTCGTTTAAAATTAGTTCTGCCTGTTTAATAATTGATTCGCCGATTGTAGTAATTGAAACTTCATGCTGATTTCGTTCAAATAATGTAACACCTAATTCTTCTTCAATTTTTTTTACGGCAACACTCAGGGTTGGTTGACTAACAAAACATTGTTCTGCTGCACGTCCAAAATGAAGTTCTTTTGCAACGGCAACAATATAGCGAAATTCAGATAGGGTCATTGTTTATCTATGTTAGTTATTTTTTGTAGCACGTGTCAGGTTACTGGTTCCCTGTGCAGATTTTTTATTAGCGTAATAATAATTATTATACGTTATTAATAATTAATTAATATTCGATGCAACATCGGGTATTTCACTATTTGATAAATCATCATCGCTACTGGAAATGATGTTATTCAATAGTTCGATATCAACGTACGGTTTGTCACAATCATAATCTTGAGTAACTGTGAACGCATTATTAGGTTCACCCAGATGATTTACGACTAACGATGCACCAGTAAAATCATTATCTATTGTATAAGCATGTGTAGTAATTATGGTATGTAACCCGGCACTTAGTGCAGACAGGTTTCCGTTCCTTGTATCTTCAATAGAAATACATGTATCAGGTGTTAAACCAAGACCGGCTAGTGCACATTGATACACAACAGGTGAAGGCTTTTTATCCAAGATGGTGTCACTGCAAACTATAGCGTTGAATAACTCATTGGGATCGATATTCAAAGTCGTATTAAGTAGCGTTGTGAGGTTGGCCAATGATGAACTGGTTGCTATTCCAAGTAGTATCCCTTTATCCTGCGCTTCATTGATTAACCGGATTATACCAGGACGAAGTTGAATGCCATCACTTGCCAGCATTGAACGATAGTGTTCCGATTTACGATTATGTAATTCCTGAATAAAAAGCCCCGGGTTTTCTATTTTACTTTTAAGTGCTTTATCATCATTCAAACACTTTTTGAAACGTTCTTTACCACCCGAGATAGTCAGTAGTTCATGGTAATCAGATTTTGTCCAATGCCAGTTAAGGTCAAATTCGGAAAAGGCTTGGTTGAAAGCCTGGCGATGAATCTCCTCGGTATCCGCTATGGTGCCGTCTACATCGAAGATAATGCCTTTTAGTTTCATTAAGGACTGATTTAAAAAGGTAAATATATTTTTAGTCTTGATTACTAATCATTGATTATAAACAACAAAAATAATGATGCAATGCAATA
>CAYMPA010000153.1:0-6112 GCA_964392105.1 uncultured Enterobacteriaceae bacterium | reverse complement strand
CAGCAAAAAAACGCGGATTGGGTAAAGGACTTGATGCCTTGTTAGGTACCCATGATGAATACTCATCTTCAACCGACGGAGATGCATTGCAAATGCTTGCTGTCGATCTCATCCAGCGTGGACAATACCAACCAAGGCAGAATTTTGATCAAACAACTTTGGGTGAATTAGCAGATTCAATTCGAACGCAAGGTATGGTGCAACCGATTGTAGTACGTCCATTAGCAGATAAACATACATACGAAATAATCGCCGGTGAACGCCGTTGGCGTGCAGCACAAATCGCTGGTTTGCATGATATCCCGGTAATCATTAAAGATGTTTCTGATCAAACAGCAATGTGTTTGGCATTGATTGAAAATATTCAACGCCAGGATCTGAATCCATTGGAAGAAGCCAGGGCTTTGGAACGTTTAATTAATGAATTTGAAATGACCCATGATGCAATAGCCGGCGCAGTAAGTCGTTCACGTTCTGCAGTAAGCAACTTGTTAAGATTACTGGAATTACATAGTGACGTTAAAAAGATGTTGGAAACACGTCAGCTCGATATGGGACATGCTAGGGCCTTGCTTTCACTAGCCAAGAGCAAGCAGCTTGAAGTTGCTACCAAAGTCATTAAACAGGGTTTGTCGGTCAGGGCCACAGAAAATCTGGTACAACAATTATCCAGCAAGGATAAACAGAGCAAACCAAAGAAGAAAACAAAAGATCCTAATATAAGTAGTCTAGAAAATGATCTGTCACAACGATTAGGTGCTAATGTTGCAATTACTCATCAAGCCAGTGGCCGGGGAAAACTACAGATTAATTATAATTCTTTAGATGAATTGGAAGGTATACTAAATCGTATAAAATAATACAGACGAAACGTCTAATTTACACTTTTCTTATCATATAAGTTTGTATTATTTTGTAATAACCTTGATATTTGTTCTTGACTAATAAATATGGCAGATATATTTGAAATATTCATGTTTTTAATTAGATAGAATTAATCAGTTAAAAGTATTTGTGCGGTGCAACGATTGATCATTGTTGGACAGGTCTTTATACTTGCCGTCCCTTCATCTGGAGGGGATAGGAAAGACATCGATATTTCACTGGCACTATAGATTTAAGCCTTTAAAATATATCGTGATTTTTATGGAGTCGAGTGGTTGGCGGGAACGGAAGAAATAATAAAAAATCGCTCTAGTGCTTACAGGATGTTAATTATTGAAGCGACCACGGTCATATTATGTGGGCTTCTTTTTTTTGTGTTTACCAGTCTTGAATTTGCATATTCTGTGATTTTGGGAGGTTTGGCCTTTATTGTGCCAAATGCAATTTTTGTCAGATTTTCATTGCGAACATCTGCAGCAGATTCAAGCAGTAGTGTTCTAACCTGGTTTTACCTTGGCGAGGCATTAAAGATTGTCACGACAATAATGATATTTGCAGTCTCTTTATTACTGGTTACATCGTTAAATATTGGATTGATGTTCGTCACTTACGGGTTCGTTTTGTTGATGAATCTAACGGGCCTGGCGATTTTAATGAATAAATAACAATGAGAATGACTTAACAGAAATGGCGAGCGGAACAGAACTCACTTCGAATGCATACATCCAGCATCACTTGCAAAATCTGGTGTTGGGTAAATTACCCGAAGGTTATGAAAGAGCTGGTGGTCATATCCTCGAACAGGCCACCTGGACCTTTGCCCATAGTCCAAAAGAAGCCGTCGATATGGGTTTCTGGGCACTCAATGTCGATACTCTGGGCTGGTCAATATTACTAGGTGTTATTTTCAGCTTTTTCTTCTATCGCGTTGCCAAAAATACCAGCGAAGGTGCACCATCCGGTTTTGCCAATTTCGTCGAAATGCTCTTCGAGTTTGTCGATAAGAACGTCAAGGATATATTTCACAGTAACAATAAACTCGTAGCACCACTGGCACTGACTATCTTTTTTTGGGTTCTCTTGATGAACACCATGGATCTGGTGCCGGTTGACTGGCTGCCGCTATTTGCCCAGTGGGTGACGGGTGATTCGCATCTTTATTTCAAGGTTGTACCAACAACTGATCCAAACATAACCTTTGGTTTGTCATTGACCATTTTCGTAATGATCATCTTCTATGGCATTAAGATAAAAGGCGTGGGTGGTTTTATTGCTGAACTTACATTACAACCGTTTTCTTCAAAAAACCTGTTTGCTCAAATTCTGCTCATTCCTGCAAACTTCCTGCTGGAATTTGTTAGTCTGATAGCAAAGCCGGTATCACTGGCGTTACGACTGTTTGGTAATCTCTATGCAGGTGAGCTGATCTTTTTATTGCTTGCCATGTTGGCAGGTGCCAATCTGCCCTATCTCTCGAATTATATTTTGCAAATTCCGTTGCAATTCGTATGGGCGGTGTTTCATATATTGATCGTTTTATTGCAAGCGTTCATTTTCATGATGTTGTCTATTGTTTATTTGGCAATGGCACATGAGCATCATTAGTTAATTGTTAATTTAAGTCCTCTGGAGGAATAAAGATGGAATCAATTCTGGCATTTACATCATTGGGTGTCTTAATCGTTCTGGGTATGGGTGCATTTGGTACCGCTATCGGCTTTGGTTTGCTGGGCGGTAAGTTTCTGGAAGGCGCAGCGCGTCAGCCCGAACTTGCTCCTATGCTGCAAGTTAAGATGTTCCTGGTTGCTGGTCTTATCGACGCGGTAACCATGATCGGTATTGGTATCGGCATGTGGTTTACATTGGCTAATCCATTTTTGGCCTATCTGTCGCACTAATCGACATCAACCTTGTTAAGAACAAACAGATAAGAGGTTATTCAGGTGAATTTTAATGCAACTCTGATTGGTCAAAGTCTGGCTTTCATCCTGTTCATATGGTTCACGATGAAATTCGTATGGCCATTTATGTTAAATGCCATGAAGGAACGTGAAGCACGTATTGCTGACGGTCTGGCTGCTGCAGAACAAGGCCATAAAGACTTTGCAGAAGCACAGGAGAAATCCACTGCCGAGATAAATAAAGGCAAGGATCAGGCGGCGACAATCATTTCACAGGCACAGAAACGTGGCGACGAATTAATTGAAGAAGCCCGGGAAGCAGCCAAAAGAGAAGGTGAACGCATAAAAGAGAGTGCGTTAAGTGAGATTGAGCAAGAGAAAGAAAAGACCAGGCAAGAGCTGAAAAACCAGGTCGCAGATCTGGCTATCGCTGGTGCCGAGCAAATCCTGATGCGGGAAGTTGATCATGCAGCTCACAATGAAGTTTTGGCAAAGATCAGTCAGCAGTTATAAGCGTTTATCGAACAGGAAACTTATTTAGATGGTAGAGAAAGCAACGATTGCCAGACCTTATGCTGAAGCAGCTTTTTCCAATGCACTGGAAGAAGACAAGCTGGGCGATTGGTCAGCCATGCTGAATCTGCTTGGTGTGGTTGTTTCCGATGACAACATGCGTGGTGTCATCAACAACCCGAAATTGAGTGGTGAACAGCTTCATCAGTTTATCGTTGACATATGCGGTGACAAGCTGAGTCAAACTGGTAAAAACTTTGTCCGGGTATTAATTGATGCAGAGCGTATTGGTCTTGCTGCTAATATTTTTAGCCTGTTCGAGCAAAAACGTGCTGCTGCAGAAGGCATTAGTGAAGTTGATGTCATTTCGGCTTATCAATTAGATGATGCTCAGATAAGCGTGATCTCTGAATCAATTTCCAAACGTATCGGTAAGAAAGTCGATATCAACACTGAAGAAGATAAAGATCTGATTGGTGGTGTAATAATTCGAGTAGGTGATTCTGTGGTTGATGCGTCTCTGCGAGGTCGTTTAAAAGAATTAAATAGTGTATTTGCGCAATGAGGGTATTTCTAATAAATGGTGATTTTTTCGTGGCCGGTTTTTGCTCCTGTACCAAAAGTAGGCGCTTTAGGCGAAACCGGCATACAGTACATCCCTTTACATAAGAGCAAGGAAGTGCTGTGCGGAGAAAGTATATTTTTATAGGTATCCGGATTATTAAATGAGGAAAGACATATGAGTATCAGTGCAACTGAAATTAGTGATCTGATTAAAAAGAAAATCCAGGAACTGGATCTTGATACCGAAGCACGTACCGAAGGTACGGTTGTTAGTCTTGCTGACGGTGTTGCCAGGATACATGGCCTGAGTGATGTGATGCAGGGTGAAATGATTGAGTTCCCCGGTAACACTTTTGGTTTGGCACTTAACCTTGAACGTGATTCTGTTGGTGCGGTAATACTGGGTAGTTATGAACACATCTCTGAAGGTGATGTTGTTAAATGTACCAAACGAATTCTTGAAGTCCCTGTCGGTGAAGCACTGCTGGGTCGTGTCGTTGATGCACTGGGTAGCCCGATTGATGGCAAGGGTGAAATCAACGCAGAAGAAACTTCCCCGATAGAAAAGATTGCTCCAGGTGTAATTGCGAGAAAATCTGTAGGTCAGCCTGTACAGACGGGTTTGAAATCAATTGACTCCATGGTGCCGATCGGGCGTGGTCAACGTGAATTGATTATTGGTGATCGCCAAACCGGTAAAACAGCGGTTGCTATCGATACGATCATTAACCAGAAGGGTACCGGCGTTAAATGTATCTACGTCGCAGTCGGCCAGAAAGCATCTTCAATTAGCGTAGTAATACGTAAACTTGAGGAACATGGCGCGATGGACCATACGATTATTATTGCAGCGACTGCTTCTGAATCAGCAGCAATGCAGTACATTGCCCCGTATGGCGGTTGTGCAATGGGTGAATTCTTCCGTGACCGCGGTGAAGATGCCCTGATTATTTATGATGATTTAACCAAACAGGCCTGGGCCTATCGCCAGATTTCATTGCTATTAAAGCGTCCGCCGGGACGTGAGGCGTATCCAGGTGATGTGTTCTACCTCCATTCTCGTTTATTGGAACGTGCTTCACGTATCAATGAGGATTATGTTGAGAAGATCACCAACGGAAAAGTAAAAAGTAAGACAGGTTCACTAACCGCATTACCCATTATTGAAACACAGGCGGGTGACGTATCAGCATTCGTACCGACTAACGTGATTTCGATTACCGATGGCCAGATATTCCTGGAAACTGATCTTTTTAACGCTGGTTTCAGGCCTGCTATTAATGCTGGATTGTCGGTATCACGAGTGGGGGGTGCGGCACAAACCAAGATCATCAAGAAGCTTGGCGGTGGTGTTCGATTGGCACTGGCCCAATATCGTGAGTTGGCCGCATTCGCACAGTTTGCATCTGATCTTGATGAAGCAACCCGTAAGCAATTGGAACGTGGTCAACGTGTTATGGAGTTGATGAAACAGAAACAATACTCTCCATTAAATATTGCTGAAATGGGCGTCAGTCTGTTTGCTGTTGAAAACGGATTCATAGATGACGTCGAACTGGAAAAAGTCGGTGACTTTGAAGCCGCACTTCATGATTACATGAAGAGTGAGCAATCAGCATTGTTGGATAAGATCGGTGACGAAGGTAATTATGATGATGATATTGAAACTGGTTTGAAGCAGGCGATTACAGATTTCAAGGCGAATCATACATGGTGATAACTATGCACGATTACTGGCAGATTATTGCTCCAGGCAAAATCTGCCAGTAATCGTGCAAGGCTATCATGGTAATAATTAAAGTACAGGTTAGTTTATAAATGGCAAACACGAAAGAAATACGAACCAAGATCGCGAGTGTTAAGAATACACAAAAGATCACCAAGGCGATGGAGATGGTTGCTGCGAGCAAGATGCGTAAGGCACAGGATCGTATGCATGCAGCTCGTCCTTATGCCGAAAAGATTCGTAATGTTATTTCCCATCTTGCACACGCCAATCCTGAGTACAAACATCCTTATCTTGTTCCACGTGATAAGGTTAAACGCGTTGGCTTTATCGTTGTTTCGACCGATCGTGGTCTTTGTGGTGGTTTAAACTCGAATATGTTTCGTATGCTACTGAGAGAGTTTCAGGGTTTGGAAAATGCAGGTAAGGAAGCCGATCTTTGTGTGATTGGATCCAAAGCTTCAAGCTTTTTTGGTGCAGTTGGTGGAAATATTGTCGGGCAAGCGACTCATCTTGGTGATAA
>CAYMPA010000152.1:0-6133 GCA_964392105.1 uncultured Enterobacteriaceae bacterium | reverse complement strand
ACTAATATATAGGGTAATAATGCAGGATCGCACACACTCTCCCAGTGTTTATTAATTAAATAACGTTTTGCCAACATCCATAATAATAGTGCCATGGGAATAATGGCTATGAACCAGTAAGGACGTAGGAAATGAAACTCAGATAACATCATGACTCACTCGATAGCGCATCATTATTACAATGGATAATAAAATGAGCGCAAGTGCTAATGGCCAATAAAACAATGCTGTCTGCGGCCTGAATCGATGTACATCTTTTTCTATTGGCTCAAGCTCATCCAACAATTCATAGATCTTTTCAAGTTGCTCCGTATCTCTTGCACGAAAATAACGACCCCCTGTTTTATCTGCTATTGCCTGTAGTGTCTTTTCATCAAGATCCGCTGATGGATTAATACGACGAGCACCAAAGAATGATCGAACTATCATTGCGTCTGCACCGATGCCAATGGTATATATCTTCAACCCTTCACGGGCTGCCAGATTGGCCGCTGCCAATGGATCTACTTCACCAGACGTATTGGCACCATCGGTTAATAATATAAGTACGCGGCTTTGCTCTTCCTGATCACGTAAGCGCTTAACAGCCAGGCCAATTGCATCACCTATTGCAGTGGACTTTCCAGCCAGGCCTATGGCTGATTCATACAACAATGTCTTTACTGTTACACGATCAAACGTTAAAGGTGTTTGCAAGTACGCCTGTTCACCAAACAGGATCAGGCCAAGACGATCACCAATACGACGTTCAATAAACTGCCCTGCAACATATTTAGTCGCAGTTAACCGGTTAACACGTTTATCTTTAATAACAAAGTCTTCCTCTTCCATACTCCCAGACAGATCAACAGCCAACATCAGGTCACGACCACTAATCGGTATTTCGATAAAATCACCTAACCATTGCGGGCGCATACCCGCACTGATTAATAAACACCAGCCTATAAGTGCAAGCCAGAAAAGACGACGTTTTACATCTATATGATGCTCAATATTAGTTTGGGAACTGAATTCATGCAGAAATGGAACACGTAAAGCTGCTTCATCGACAGTTTCGACAGGCTGAAGGAGAAATCGAATAATAACGGGTAAAGGTAATAACGCAACAACCCAGGGCCAGGCAAAATGGATCATGTCTGTTTCCTCTTACTGCTACTGACAGACTCAATCCATTCTGAGATCAAATGTAGTAATTCGGTACTATCAAAATCAGGTCTGGCTTGATATGGCGCTTCTATTAAAATACGGCCTGTCCCATTACTAAATAATTTGTTTTCTGTATCTTGATCAAGAAACTCTAACCAATCCTGTCCGGTTAATGATGCAGTTTCATCCCGCTTAAATACGCTGATACTTAAGCGCCGTATTAATTCAGATAATTCTTTTACTAAAATTGATTTATCCTGATTTAACACAAATTCATTTTTTATTCTGTCTAATTCCTGTTTGGCAAGATAAACAGCTGATGATCGTTGACTACGACGACGTCGAATAAAATATACAATCATTGAACCAGTCACGATTGTTGATAAAAGTAATATCCACCAACCTGGGGCAAGTGGCCACCACGAAACCGGATCCGGTAAATGAATATCACGCAAAGCTAATGTTGCTGGATCAGTACCCTGCATCACCTTGAACGGAGACCTTCTTTTATAATCTTTTCCGGTTCATCTTCAGTACGGCAAGCCAGATAATTCACATGACAAGTACATGCTGTTTTTAATAATAAATTTTTATGTGCTATAAATTTATTTGTATGGTCATTAATCAGTTTTTGATTATGGGTATCGATCTCTAACTCCTGTATACCATTCGTTATCCGGTAATTGCCGGCAGGAGGTAAAAACTCTTCCAGCCAATCATAAATATGTACCATGACTATTTCATTATGTTGTCGTAGACGAATCAGGTGGGAACGTGACTTTTCATCAAAACCACGAAAATCACTTAACAGTATTACCAGGCTTCCTGGTCGAACCAATCGACGCAGGTTAATTAATGCGTGCAACATGCCTTGTTGATTATTTTCATTGATTTCCGGTTGTTGCCAACCGGGATGTTCAACCATGTGTTTGATCAATCTTAATACGGCGGATTTACCACGTTGTGGTTTTAATTCATGATGAATAGTGTCGGAAAAGACAATCCCGCCCACCCGATCACCTTGTCGATTTGCAGTCCAAGCAAATAAACTGGCAAGTTCAGCGGCAATAACTGCTTTAAATTTGCCGCGTGTTGCAAAAAACATCGGGAACCGAAAATCCACCCAGAGATGAACCGGACGCTCACGTTCTTCACAGAATAATTTTGTGTGTGCTTTTCCGGTACGTGCCGTTACACGCCAATCAATGTTTCGAATATCATCACCGGCTTGATACAGTCGTGATTCATCGTATTCCATTCCTCGACCTTTAAAAGCCGATTGATAATCACCCGACTGGGCAGCGCTGATTGATCCGGTTTTAAGGGATAAACCACGACTCTTCTGGCTTAATGCAATCAAACCAGCCGTTGTAATATTTGCAAGACTTTGAATTGATTCAGGAACAACAGACATAACTATATAACTATTAAGGAACAGCAATTCGCGATATTAACTCTGATATTACGGTATCTGTTGTCATCCCTTCAGCCTCCGCCTCGTAATTTAATATCAATCGATGACGTAATACTTCATGTACTACCGCTTGTACATCTTCCGGACCAACATAATCACGTTGTTGCAACCATGCATGTGCACGGGAACATCGATCAAGCGTTATGCTTGCACGCGGACTGGCACCATATTGCAACCACTGTGCAAGCTCATCACCATATGCGCCCGCATTTCTCGTAGCGAGAACAATTTGTAAAAGATACTGTTCTATATTCTCAGCCATATAAATCGACAGGACTTCTTCACGGGCAGCAAAGATGGCTTCCTGTTTCACTGGTGTTGAAACATCTGGTGCTGATGATTGCTTCGCTTCTTCCCTTGCCAGTTTTAAAATACCCTGTTCCTCCTTGTCACTCGGGTAATCAATCGTCACATGCATCAGGAATCGATCCAGTTGTGCTTCAGGTAAGGGATAGGTCCCTTCCTGTTCGATGGGATTTTGTGTTGCCATCACCAGATATAAACCAGGTAGTAAATACGTTTCCTTGCCAACAGTTATTTGTCGTTCAGCCATTGCCTCAAGCAATGCAGACTGAACCTTTGCCGGGGCACGATTGATTTCATCTGCTAGCACCAGGTTATGAAACAAGGGGCCTTGTTGAAATACAAAACTGCCTTTCTGCTGACGATAGATTTCTGTTCCGGTCAGATCGGCGGGTAATAAATCCGGGGTAAACTGGATACGATGAAAATCAGCTTCAATCCCCTCTGCCAAAACCTTGATCGCCCTGGTCTTCGCCAAACCAGGCGCTCCTTCGACCAGTAAATGGCCATCACTGAGCAAGGCAATTAATAATCGGTTAACCAGTTTTTCCTGGCCAATAATTTGCTTCCCGATATGGGCTTGCAGTCGTTGAATCTCTGAAATTACAGACATAAATACAGCTCTTTTTTTTATATTGAAGTTATTGACAATAAATTGTATGGAAAAATTCCATGGAATTCATGGTTAGCCCGTATATCGTATGAGTGCGCTAAACGAATCTAAACTTGCAAAGACTTTAGTATTTCCTGTGATAACATAGTTTATACAGATTGCATCGCTTGCGCGGTCGCTTCGGACTCCTCGGCAACTGCTCCATGCATTGCTCTACCTCTTGCACACCCCTCAAGTGGGCTATTTTCAGTACCCCCCTTGAGGGGGGTATACCGAGGTCCATGCAGTCGTATCCTCTCACGATACTTATACATCCTGTATGTCGTCCTGCGCCAGCGGCTACGACCGCCATGGATGGCAGAAGTGTCGAAAATGCAGGAGCAATTTTCGACCATTTCATCTATGTAACATATCATGTATCGTCACAACTTAAATAGTTGTTTCCATAATAAAGAGGATAATCTGCCATGAAGGAAACGCCTAATTTCGCCAATCGTGTACGATCAGGTGAAGTATTAACGGGAACCTTAGTCAGCTTACCATCACCAGAAGTTTGTGAATTACTTGCCAATATGGGTTATGACTGGTTATTTATTGATGCTGAACATGGTGCCTTCAATCCACAACAAGCACAAAACATGTTACAAGCCGCGTCACCAACACCCTGTGTCATACGTGTTCCCATTGGTGAAACAGTCTGGCTTAAAAAAGCACTGGATATCGGGGCCGCTGGCATTATTGTCCCACAAGTAAATAATTCGTCCCAGGCAAGAGAGATAATACAACATTGTAAATATGCACCTGCCGGGGATAGAGGAGTTGGTATTGGACGGGCCCACAAATACGGGATAGATTTTGACCGTTATCTTGAAAAAGCAAATGAAGAAACTGCTGTAATACTGCAGGCCGAAAGCTGTGAAGCGGTGGATAATATCAATGACATTGCAAATTTAAAGGGAGTCGATGCAATCTTGATTGGTCCGTATGACCTGTCTGCGAGCCTGGGTATGCCCGGTGAGATAAACCATCCCCTCGTTCAATCTGCTATCAACAAAATAATTAAAGCCTGTCAGGATGTAAATGTTAGCCTGGGTTTTTTTGGTGTTAGCGCTGAAGCTGTATTAGCTTATAAAGAAAAAGGTTGTACCTTGTTAACAGTGGGGGTTGATACGACATTCTTGATCAAATCAGCATCACAAACACTCTCTGAAATGAATGGCTAAAAAACCAATTATGGGCCTTGGTACGATCAATACGATTTTGAATACGGCACCGATCGTTATTCAGGGCGCTACACGCTTAATCAAGTTAATACGCGACCAGGGTAATGACAATAAATCTGAAGAAGAAATACCTGAAACTATTGAAGGCATCAAGAATGAAGTTGATAGACTTCATCAACGCCTGGATGCGAATGATGAATCCAATGTTGAACAGATAAAATTGATCGAAGAACTTGCCAGGCAGAATGAATCTCTCGCCACACAATTAAAAAACACAATTACACACTTAAATCGGGTAACGATATCAGCCACCATAGCAATACTTATTTCCATCATTTGTCTTACAATTATTTTAATATGAAGAAGGTATATAGTAGCGATAACCTCATTATGGCAGGCCATATCCATAGTCTGCTGGAAGCTAATGATATTGTATGCCATCTCCGTAACATGAACTTAACCGGTGGGATTGGTGAGTTACCGATTAATGAATGTTGGCCAGAAGTCTGGGTGAATGATGATTCAGACTATACAGTAGCAGATCGTTTGATAAACACCGCGCTTTCAAATGCAGAACAAAATGAAGATTGGCAATGTCATTGTGGTGAATCTATTGAAGGTCAGTTTGATATTTGCTGGTCTTGCGGTAATGAAAGAACCATTTAATTAATACATGAGTGACAATATCGACCTTATTAGTTATGTTATACTCAAATAGAAAAAATAAAGTGGATCTGCTATGAATGAAATTTACGTATCTGAAGTCATGACAAAAAATGTCACAGCCTGTTCACTCGGTACTGTGTTAAAAGATGTAATAAATATATTAAGTCGTAATCGTATATCGAGCTTGATTATTACTGAAAATGATGAGCCTGTTGGCATCATTACCGAACGTGATTTGGTAGCAATAATGGAAGATATGTTGAATGATGTAGTCTGTGATAATTTACCTATTAATCACTTTATGACCAGCCCTACATATACAATACACAGCGAGATTACTTTGCATGAAGCTGTAAAGTTATCATTAAATAATAATATCCGTCATCTACCCGTTGTTAATGAAAACAACAAGCTCATTGGCTTATTAACACAAACCGATATGGTCAATGGCTTGTCTCAAAATACTTATGTCTGATTTATATATATAACTCAGCCTTATCCAAATACCAACTCCGGGCAAACCAGTATTCAATATACCCAGGTAAACAGGATAAACATTCCCATCCTGGCTTAATATTGTATGTTCAGTCACTCTCCATAACCTTTCATAATGCATATCTGTAGTAGCTCAGACTTAATCTGACACTTACTTAAAAACAGGGTTCAACCTGATCTTATAGTCCGGAAGATACGGCGACTTCTCCTTCG
>CAYMPA010000151.1:0-6233 GCA_964392105.1 uncultured Enterobacteriaceae bacterium | reverse complement strand
GTCATGCGTAATGTAGGGTTTAAAATGTCTAACTTTTCGAATCTGTTTAATACCAGCATATTTTAGCATATTCCATAACAGTTCCGTATACTCATTTACAATAGGCCTGTTAAGAAAATTATATTTGTATGCAAGGCTGCTGTTTGCAGAGAATCTGTTGAGTGGGTCTTTTTCCTCCGAGACGTATTCTTCCCATCGTGTAAGCATAAGGAATGAGGAAGCAAATATATCGAGGCCACACACAATTCTGGCAATGCCATTAGGATTTTCACTAACAACCAAATTATCAGTACCATATATAACTGGAATATCATACTCAGCCAGAAATTGATTTCTGGTAAGTGATACGTTCGTCGGAAGATTTTTGTGATTTAAATAGGCTAAATCTTCATTGAAGTGGGAAAAAAAGTGATCTTCTATAATAACCTCATTTCTGTTTTCTAACAAGATCTTATATTCTTTAATCTTTGGATTTGATTCAAGTTTATAGGATATACCAAGAAATCCTCCAAAGAGCACATCAATAATGTATGAGCGTTCCACCCAATTATTCTCAGGGCATTTAATTGTAATCATCGCATTAATTCTAATTTATTTTTAATATTTGATCTGCTTCGGTTTTCTTATACGTTATTTATCATATAAACTGTTTCATTTATTGACGAAAATTCACTTCACATAAGTAGAATGCCAGTTTCAGTCTATCTGTGTACGTATTTGGTAGTTAGATTTTTTTTACTTTTGTCAATGACGGAATAACAAAAAAATTGACTCTCCCCGCAGCAGAGCTGCGAGGAATCATCGATTAATTGTTTATTATTTTGTGCTCGCTAACCCCGCAGCAGAGCTACGGGGAACCGAGTTTACGAGTTCAGCGAAGCTAATGCGCTCGCGTAATTCAGGTTTTAAATTTGCTTTTTAAAATGCGTGGTGATGATACCAGTAGAAAGGCCCTATGCCAGCTCAAAGATTTAAAAAACCTTCATGTTATTGGTGTAAAACAATTTGTTAATAATGACCGAGACAGACCTGAATTCGAAAACAAGTACTATAAGATCCTATATTTTTTTATGAAGGAAGGAATTAAACCCACTCTACGCAAATATTATGCTCATAAGCAACAACAACAACGGTACCTCACCTTCCTATTTACACTTTGCAACGGCAAACGATACCTTAATATATCTGTTCAGAGTCAAACAACACCACGAAATTTTATCCTTTTTAATTTATTTTACGAGTGTATAGAATTTGAACCTGTTATTCCTGAAAAGGAGCTAGAAACATATCTTGAAAAATACAATCAATTCTGTTGCGATCCAGATTATATAGATTTTGGTCTTGAAGATTCTCAGACGATTTCATATGAAGTAGAGCAACAGATATTCCCAGCAAAATACGATAGAGGGCTATTTATCTTTGGACTTGGCGGTTATGTTCGTATGTTTTTAATGCAGCATTTTAGAAGCATGAAAAAATTGGCTTGTGTGGATTATAAAGCAGAGGTAACAGAAGCGTTTCAAAAGAAGTATAGTTTTGAGCATAGTTTTCTGGTACCCGATCGCGCTTTGTCTTTATTGAAAAATGTTGAAGTCCCGGTTGCCATTATTGCAACGTATCATTCCGATCATAGTTCTCTGGCTAATAAGATCTTCAGATATAACCCACAGTCACATATCTTTATTGAGAAACCACCAGCTGTCACATTGGAAGACTTAAATACCTTAATTGAATTATATAATCAGGGTGCAAAACTTGAAATAGGTTTTAATCGCCGACACATCAGTTTTAACCGGTATGTCAAAAGGAAAGTCCAGGGAAGACCTGTTATCATATCTTGCTCTGTAAAAGAGGTTAACATTAGCCGAAGCCACTGGTATTTCTGGAATAATCAGGGAACTCGTGTCGTAGGAAATGTTGTGCATTGGATTGATTTGGGTTCATTTTGGATTCAAAGCAACCCTGTTGAAATAAATGTATTAGCAAATCCTAGCGATATCGAGACTAGTGCTATTGCCGTTATATATCGAGATGGTTCAGTGATGAATATCTCCGCATCTGATCGGGGCAACTCCCTAAGGGGAGTTCAGGAGAAAATAGAGCTGCGGTTTGACAATGAGACCATTTTTATTGATGATTTCAATTCCTTAACACATTTGAAGAAGAACGGAATCAGATTGAAGAAGCGAAAACTACGCCGTAAGAAGGGACATGGCGATATGTATAGAGAATTTAATCGTCAGATTAACAATGATCAAACTTCACGATATACTGCTAATGATCTGGTTAAGACCTCATTAGTAACTTATTACGCTTCCTATATGATTAAAAATGGTATAAGAACTATGAATATTGAGGATGAGGTGAGTAAATACCTTTCTCGTGTAAAGTCTATCACTGCTTAACTTTTGAATTACGTTTTTCGAAACATTATCTTAAGAGCATACTTTATCTTTATAAGAAAAAAATCAATATTCAGCAATCTTAATATAATGTAGATTCTCGATTTCCACGATGGATTTATTGGAAGGTCCAGAACATCTGCCCAAAGATGAGCGATCATCTTTCTATAAATAAGGGGATTATAAAGGAATCGCTGTTTCGAATCCAAAGACCAGAATAAAGAGATCAGGTACCTGGAATTAAACGGTCTGATTTCTTCCCTTACTATATCCTGTTGGGATGCTGTGTGTGCACACCAATTTGGAGCTTCATGTTCAATTTGGTATAGATCCAGTATGTCAATTTGTAACCTTGAACAAACTTGATGGGCCTCTGCCAGCCAAATACTAATCATTCGGTTTGCATACGGATTTTCTCCAAAACCAACAACCCTGCAGATCTGACTTCCCGAATTTTGGTTTATTTTAAAAGGATGAATGTAGTATTTCCTGGCACTACCTTCGGCAAGTGTTCCACTTACTGTATATGTATTGTCGTACTTATGCAAGAATCCATAGCGAAATACAGGATATAACGAATCATTGGCCCTGAAGTTATTTTTATAAAAGATCTTTCTGAATTTATCATCTTCGATGGTCCGGTCAATCTTTAAGATATGTAGTTCAAAACCCAGTGCGTCGGACAGTTTTCGAGGAATTGCGATATCGGGGTACTTCTTATCCAGATCAAGGTTGTCATTCAAATAATAGAAAATATTATTCTTGAATTTATGTGATGCAGCAAGTAGTAAACGTGTATCCCAGCCAGATGTAAGGCCTAAATGCAAAGGCTTTCTTATACTTGCAGCATGGAGACACCCTGTAATATACTTTGCTCCTAAAATTGCTACTTCCTCAACAGTTTTCTTTTCAATACCGCTTTTAGGCCAGAACCGGGATAATTCTTTATTCTCAATATCGAGTAGAAAATTTGGAGGTAACCTCTTGATATTCTTGTATATGGTATCATGTCCAACCCATGTGTATGAATTCTCGACATACTCCTTTGAGTTGAAGAATGAAAAAACAGTTTCATCTGGATTTTTCTGGGCTCCAATGTAGTTTTTTATAATATCTGGTGTTGATCCACAGTGAATTGCCGATTTTTCTTCCAAATAGTATAACTCACGAAATCCTGAAGCATCATTGAATACCTTAAAGGTACTCTTATCAGAAAAGAACAAAACAAACCTACCGTTTAGTTTATTAGTCTCTTCAATAATTCTTTCAAAGCTTTCCTTTAAAATTATTTGATCTAAGATTTTTTGATTGTTGAACCCACTATTATACGGATCTAACAAATAGCCAAGTAAAATAATGGTTCTATTGTCCATAGTAGATACGGTAACTTCCAAATCTGGATGGGAATATAATTGCCAGGTATTGCTTTGAAGATTTAGGTTATGTAATAGCCACCCTGCAGGTATTGATTCGATTGAGTTTGTTGTTAGGAGAAACTGTCTTCTGTAGAGTAGATGGTCCATGATAAGTATTTGTAAGTACCCTGGTAACCTATTAAAAGTTTTTACCGTAAAAAGACAGAAAGCTACATGCTGAATTTTAATAATGTAAAATCTATTAAGAAATACATTAAACCCTAAGGGCATATAATTTGTTATCTTTTGGGTTGTTATTACTTTAGCTGATGTGTATTTGAGTTAAGTATACCAAAAATGAAATTTGTTAAGAATAGATTAGTCGCTGTTTGGTTGGTGTTGAAGGTAATCATTTTTTTAGGTGTTGTAAGTAATGCAAATGCCCAATCCGGTACACGTCAAAGTAATGCTTACAAGCCAGAGGATCCTTCTTTGTTCCTTAATCGTTCTGAATTTTATGATTCCCTTCAAAATCCAATTGATATCTCAAATAGTCTTGAAGCCTATACGGCATATAAAGTCTGGGATTTTGAAAGTGAAACGGTAGACCATTATGATGATGCTGAGATTAGAGAGGATTTTAAGGCAGTGGAATTATTCTCTCATAATCGTGCAGATATTGTCATGGACGAAATTAATGGCTCTGCAACGCAAGTGATGCGTATTACTCATCCGGCTGAAACTGTGCATGATGGATTCGAGATGCAGGTTGATCTTGAACAGGATTATAATGAATTATATTTATCCTATAACTTTAAATTTGGGGAGAATTTTAATTCAACAGAGGGCGGTAAATTACCTGGATTAAGTGGACTGCCTGCACTGCCTTGGCCGTTTGTTGTTCCCATTGAAGGACATGGGTTCTGGGCAATAAATATGTTCAAACCAGGTGGACGGATGATATCCTACCATCGTGATAGAACAAAAGGTTGGGTCCCGTGGTCAGTTGAAACATATGATTATAATCCCATCTATTTTCTAAACGGATGTTGGTACAATATTACGCAAAGATTGGTAATAAACACAATTGAAGGTGGTGTCCCGCAAGCCAACGGAATCAAAGAAGTGTGGATTGATGGGAGGATGGTTTTTCGGATAGATAATCTGAAGATGATGCAGGATAATGACCCATCCATGAGAATTGATGCATTGTTGCTCTCAAACTTTTATGGCGGAGACCCGGATTATTATAAACCAATTACAGAATGTTATGCCTACATCGATAACATTACTATATACATGCCTACCGATGATCCAGTTTCCGGACAGTCTACTCATGCGTCTTCCACCATCTTAGGGACACCCAACGAAATTACAGACCGCAGAGTGTACTATGATTATCTGGTTACCAGCGAGGGTAAAATAAGTAACCAGCAATATGGAGGCACATATACTGGATGTCAGGATGAGACATATCTGATTGATGCTGGTGAAGGAAACACGGTTAAATTCTCTCTGGATTTTTTCCATCTTGGCAGTAAAGATTTCATTTTCGTTTATGATGGCAATACCACAGATTCAGATCTGATTACCTTTATAGAGGGGTATCAGACTGGATCAAGAGAGGTTGTTGAAAGTACTGGCAGGTATCTTTTTCTAAGATTTTCCACTAACAGAGATGACCATGCACTTGGATTTGAGGGAACTGTGTCCATGTCACAGGGAGTTACAGATGTCGTGGCTCCCTCTGCCCCAGATGGCTTACAGATAACCGATGTGACTGAAACTTCACTAGGCCTTTCTTGGACTGCGTCAAATGACAACAGGGCTGTGACTGGCTACAGGATATATTTGGATGCTACGTTAAATGGCTCCACCACTAATACTAATTTTTCCTTAACCCAGTTAAATCCAAACACACCTTATACTCTTACTGTAACGGCTTTCGATGCTGCATCAAATGAGAGTTCTCTATCTCCTGCTATTACTGAGACAACTCTTGAAGCAGATATAACCCCTCCTTCCAAACCTGGTGGATTAGAAGTTTTAAGTGTTTCAGGAAATTCAATTGAGATAACTTGGGCACCTTCTAATGACAATGTTGGGGTAACAGGGTATGATATTTATCTAAATAATTCTTATTTCGAATCTACAAACTCATCAACTACTACATTTATCTTTACCGGATTGGAAGCGAATACACAATATTCCATAGCTGTAAGCGCCAATGATATTGTACCCAATATTAGTGAGTGGTCTGATCCGGTTTCAGCAACTACCGGATCCCCCGACGACGTGTCACCGTCTACCCCTTTAGGACTAGCAGCCAGCGATATCACGAGTAATTCCATCGGATTGACATGGAGCAGTTCCACAGACAATGTGTCAGTTGCAGGTTACCATGTTTTCGTAAATAATGTTGAGTGGGGTACTGCGTTTGAAAGCAGTTATACTGTAAGGAATCTTAGTCCTGGAA
>CAYMPA010000150.1:0-6371 GCA_964392105.1 uncultured Enterobacteriaceae bacterium | reverse complement strand
GAGCGTAGTCACAACAGGGATGTTGTGTCTGCGCGACCCGTAATAACTGATTACTTACGAGGGAAGCCGTAGGTCATGCCATTGGGGTGCCATTCTCTTTGGTTCCTTTCTCTTGGGCACGCAAGAGAAAGGAACACGCTAAAGAGCGAAATCAAATGTTAAAAAAGAATTTAATTTAAAATTACAGCTCTTGTCCCTGTCGGCTTATAAATCTCGCTCATTGTCCTTTTTCGGAAATGCCTTATCTGCGAATTCCTTGTAAAAACGTTCACAAAGCATATGTCGTTTTTCGTCTTCAGTTATCCCTTGTGGAAACGAGGACAAGACAATCTTTCGTGCCGTCTCAAACATTTGTATACCGATCATGAGACGCTGTTCGCCATCCATTTGCATATAACGTTCCCGCACCTGTTTTGCGACCTCGGGCGCAGTATCATTCATACTTTAAATCCTCCAACAAGGGCAGAACTCCCAATTTCCTAGCCCAGCCTTGTAAATATTCGCTATCTGGATGCATCGCTAATAAGTTTTTAATATCCCGTAATTGTAATTCCGAATTGGAATCTTTCGCCCAGACAAGTTTTGATAAGATCAAATCTTCTTTGCTAACGATCCAAAGCTTAATACCGGCGAATTCGATCTGACTACGCCTGTCAAATTCATGCCGCCTGTATTCGTCTACTTTACGAACAATAATGTCTATCTTAACAACACTATCCAAATGAATCAGATTAAACATCGATAAATCCCGGATTGCATCGGATACAGCAACATCGGAGATATAATAGGTATCTCCAAACAATTCGATTAATCTCAATACATCTGTTGTATCCAAGGCAATAACAAGATCGATATCTCGGGTCATACGCGGCTCAGCATAATAATTCATGGCCATTGACCCTGTCAGCATATAAAGAAATCCAGCATTTTCTAATCGACTGACAACGTCTTTAAGGACATCAAGCTCTGTTAGGTTTTCCATAGTTTACAAACAATATCGTTGAAAAAGATACTTGGTGAATTGTCATTAGTTTCTTTTTTCTTTCTTTGAGAACCATCAAAGACTAGCACATTGATTTTATGGTAGCGATATGTCGTTGTTTTTTTTATGCCCGTGATGCGCTGCCAGTCTGTGAGGAATCATTAGTGGAAAGAGCACAGGGAAATGCGCTTTAGGCCGCCGGATCAGGGACCTCGGTACCCCCTTGAGGGGTAAGAGTCCTGCGGGCGACACGTGAATGATTTTGAACAGAATGGGGAGTCGAAGACCAGCGCATCAAGGAGGAGTTTTCTTGCGTACTTCTTTTTGAAAAAAGTTTTGTACATGGATGTACTTATGCTGCGATCGCATGGATGCATAGGAGCAGCGAGGGCGCCGCTGCAGGCGAAACCAATATCAAAAAGAAATTAAATTTAAAAGGTTACTTTTCTTGCCAGGAAAGATACAACAACATCACCCCGGCAAATCCCAACAACCATGAAACAATGGGTACTGATGCTAACGTACCATGTGTTGTATTATCCAGTGCATAGATAATCGATGATGATAAAAGAAAGCCTGAACCGACAACTGCCAATACAGTTCTTCGATTATAAGCCCTCATCTCTTCACGCAAATGATGTATTTCCTCCGATTTGTTTTCCAATTCAATCTTGCCGTCATATAAACGATCCAGTACATCAATAGCCCTGTTTGGAAGATCCGGTAAACGTTCAATTAATTTTGGTATATTAATCTTTACACCTTTTATGATCCCTTTTACTCCAATACGTTCATCCATCCAGCGTTCCAGTTGAGGGCGTGCAGTTTTCCAAAGATCGAGTTCTGGATAGAGTTCTCTGCCAATGCCTTCAATATTAATAATTGTTTTTTGCAGCAAGATTAGTTGCGGCATAATCTCGACACTAAAGCTTCGTGCTATCTGAATAAGTCTTTGTAATAACTCACCAAAAGATATCTCTTGCATTGGTCGATCGAGTAATGGTTCGCATACAGTACGTATAGCGGACTCCAGTTCATCCAGGCGTGTCCCTTTCGGCACCCATCCGGATTCGATATGTAAGGCTGCAACTCGATGATAATCGCGATTTAAAAACGCAATAAAATTATCGGCAAGATAACGTTGGTCAAACTCGGTTAATGAACACATGATACCGAAGTCGATCACTTTAACTGTTGCCTGTCTACCAGCTTCTGCAGGTTCCACAAAGAAATTGCCAGGATGCATATCAGCATGGAAAAAATTATCGCGAAAGACTTGTGTAAAAAATACTTCAACGCCGAATTCTGCCAACCACCTTAGATCAATACCTGCATCTTTAAGTGCTTGAATATCACGCACAGGAATACCTGAAACACGTTCCATTGCCAGAACATTACGACATGTTAATTCCCAGTTTATTTCAGGAACATAATAACATTCTTCATCCACAAAATTACGACGCAATTGAGACGCGTTGGCAGCTTCACTTTGTAAATCCAGTTCATTAAGCAAGGTCTTTTCAAATTCATTAACCACGCCTGTGAAACGTAAGGCTTTTCCCTTTCGATAATATTTCTCCGCCTTCTCGGCAAGAAGTTGTAACAAACCCAAATCTTTACGAATTAATATTTCAATATCCGGGCGAATAACCTTAATAATAAAATCTCGTCCATCTTTAAGTGTTGCACGATGAACCTGGGCAACAGAGGCAGAGGCTAATGGTGTTTCATCAAAGTCCAGGAATACTTCATCAAGATCGCACTCATAGGCTTCTTCAATTATCTTTCGCGCAACTTTTCCGGGAAAAGGAGATACATCATCTTGTAACTTGGCAAACTCATTCGCAATGTCTTCTGGCAATAGATCGCGACGAGTTGAAAGTATTTGACCGAGCTTTACATAAATTGGACCTAATTCTTCCAGCATTAAACGCATTCTTCGCGCTCTTGGACCTTTGGTTCTTCCAAACCAGTTCCAGGGCAAGAGATAAAATATAAAGCGAACCGGTCTGAATAAATGTGTGGCGAAGATAATTTCATCAAGACCATATTTAATTAACACCCGTTGAATAGATAATAGCCGAAGAAACTGACCCATTGATTATCTTCCCTGTTCTTTATTATTTAAACGTACTTCAAGTTTATTGACTCGTTGTATAAAACGATCAACATCTTCACGTAGTAGGTCAACATCTTTACTAAATTCATCAACTAACAAGTCATCAGGTAGCATTTCAATTTCAAAGCGCAGGTATTCACTTAGATCCATTGCCAATATCCTGGTTGTATTTACTGCAAAACGACTGGTATCACGTACAAATTTTCCGATTTGGTATGCCATAGTGTCACCGACCCATTTAGAAAGTGGTTCTTCCAGATCGATTTCTATATTCTGCATTATGTCCTGAAAACGTTGGCCAAGACCAATGTCACCGATCACTTGCAGGTCAGCAGGAAGAACAGCAGCACCTTGCTTTGATGATGCCATCATCATTATAAAATTTGTGGGGGTGCCTTTTATCAATACATCCGGCTTATCTTCATAGCTTGTATGAATAGTTAAACCGTCTTCTGAAGGAAATAAAAATATTATCAGGTTTAAATTTATAAATTCGAACGCAATAACCTTTCCGTTAAGCTCTGTAATTGCATAAAGCGTTTCTTCATCTAGACTTAGTGCCTTGTTAATCAGCTTCTCTATCTGGCTGATCCAGACTGGCGGTTTTTTATCTGCAATGGTACTCATATTTTATAACCACGATGAATCGCAACGATACCACCTGAAAGATTATGGTATTGTACTTTTTCAAAACCTGCTTTCTTCATCATCGATGATAAAGTTTCCTGATCAGGATGATTACGAATCGACTCAACCAGGTATTGATAACTCGCTTCATCATTGGCAACTGCCTTACCAAATAGCGGAATTAATCTAAATGAATATTGATCATAAAGTTTACCCAGAAATGGTATAACGATTTTCGAGAACTCCAGAATAACTAACTGTGAACCATATTTAAGCTTGCTATACATTGAACGTAATGCGGCACCCTTATCAGTTACATTACGTAGACCAAAGGCAATTGTTATACAATCAAATTTATTGTCTTCAAAAGGCAAGGCTTCGGCATTGGCCTGAATGTAATCGATACTCTTGATTATTCCTTTATCAATAAAACGATCTCTTCCCTGTTTTAACATGTTTGCATTAATATCGCATAATGTAACCCGACCATCATCACCAAGTTGCTTATAGATTAAGCTTGCAATATCACCTGTCCCTCCAGCCAGGTCCAGAACATGATAGTTTTTTCTAATAGCGCATAGATGTACTGCCTGGCGTTTCCAGAGACGGTGCACACCAAATGACATAATATCGTTCATTAGATCATATTCTGATGCAACCGAACTAAAGACATTAGCTACTCTACGCGTCTTCTCCTCAGGAACGACCTGCTTGTAACCAAAATCTGTTGTTGTTTGATTAGTCATGGGTTTGGCGTTTGTGTCCGGCTTGTTTCAAGGCTTCAAGATAATCCATCCAGTTGTTTTCCTGTGCTTCACCCAATTCGTAAAGATAATCCCAGGTATACAGGCCGGTATCATGACCATCATCAAAGATTAATTTAATCGCATAATTACCAACGGGTTCTATTTCCTTGATATTCACATTTTCTTTCCCAATTTGTAATACTTCTTGTCCTGAGCCATGACCTTTTACATCTGCAGAAGGCGAATACACACGTAAATATTCACATGACAATTCAAATTTCATCCCATCATCATATTCAATCTCGAGCATTCGTGATTTTTGATGCAGGTTTATCGATACTGGATATAGTTTAATTTCTGACATTGGTGCTGATACTTTTAGTTATATTCTACGCCTCGTCTTAAAGGATTTATAGGACGAAAGTATAGAAACAAATAGTGAACAGAGAGATCGAAATAATTTTTTAAATCTAAAGAATGTAACGACTCAGATCTTCGTCCTTTACCAACTCATTCAAATGATCATTAACATACTTTGCATCAATGGAAAATGACTGACCATTTTTCTCTGATGCTTCGAACGATATTGTTTCAAGTAATCTTTCCATTACAGTATGTAAACGACGTGCGCCAATATTTTCGGTAGATTCATTCACCTGCGCGGCTATTTCCGCAATACGCCGAATTCCTTTATCGGTAAAATCAATTGTTACACCTTCAGTCTCCATTAATGCTGTGTATTGTTCCGTTAACGATGCATCGGGTTCAGTCAATATTCGTACAAAATCATCGGCAACCAATGCGCTTAGTTCTACCCTGATAGGTAACCGGCCTTGTAGCTCAGGAATCAGATCTGATGGCTTGGCGAGATGAAAGGCCCCTGATGCAATAAATAAAATATGATCAGTTTTTACCATGCCATATTTGGTTGATACGGTACTTCCTTCAACTAATGGTAATAAATCACGTTGTACTCCTTCGCGGGAAACATCAGGACCACTTGTTTCGGAACGACGTGTTACTTTATCTAGTTCATCCAGAAAGACGATTCCGTGTTGTTCAACAAGTTCAATTGCACGTACCTTAATATCATCTTCGTTTACCAGTTTTGTTGCTTCTTCTTCAGCCAGTAATTTAATCGCATCTTTTACGATTAGTTTGCGAGTTTGTTTCTTGCCGCTACCCATATTTTGAAACATACCCTGCAATTGGCTGGTCATTTCTTCCATACCTGGCGGCGCCATGATTTCTACACCAATACTCGGTGAATTCAATTCAATTTCAATTTCCTTATCATCAAACTTTTTCTCAAAGATCATTTGTCTGAATTTTAAGCGCGTAGAACTTACACTGGATTCATGATCATCTTCACCCATCATACGAGCAGGTGGTAATAATACATCCAGCACTCTTTCTAATGCTGCTTCATCAGCCTGATCCCGGACTTTTTCCATTTCAATCTCACGAGTTTGTTTAATAGCAACATCTGCCAGATCACGAATAATGGATTCAACGTCACGCCCTACATAACCCACTTCAGTAAATTTGGTCGCTTCAATTTTGATAAAGGGTGCTTGAGCAAGTCTGGCAAGACGCCTGGCGATTTCGGTTTTACCAACACCGGTAGGGCCGATCATTAATATATTTTTTGGTGTTATTTCGTTACGAATAGATTCATCAACCTGTGCACGACGCCAACGATTACGCAATGCGATAGCAACAGCGCGTTTAGCTGAATCCTGACCGATGATATGTTTATTGAGTTCTTTTACGATTGCCTGTGGAGTTAGTTCTGTCATTTTGTTTAATTAAGTTTTAAAAATATTTTTATATAGATTTATAAATGAGGATTGGACAAAAACCATCCCTGGTTTTTGCTCTTCGAGCAGCAAAGCTG
>CAYMPA010000149.1:0-6415 GCA_964392105.1 uncultured Enterobacteriaceae bacterium | reverse complement strand
AGGTTGAACCCTGTTTTAAGAAAGTGTCAGATTAAGTCTGAGCTACTACAAATTAATGCCAATATTAAAGGTTATTATACAAACCCCGTAAAGTATCAAGAATAATCGCAGCATCCTTTCCTGTTTCCCATTCACCTTTTTCGTTCATGACAATTATTTCAGTCTTGTCACCAACGCCAGTCAGGCTCAATTGATAAAACTTTCCTTCGTCTTCATCATCACCCCAGAATTTCAGCTTTTTAAGCAAACTCTTTTTTTCTTCACCTTTCGGTTTGTAAAAAAGAAAATTATAAGTTCCCTTTTCCTGATCGCTGTCTTCTATAAGATAACCTGCACGTTGAATTAGCAGTTCTGTATTACGCCATGCACGAGTGAATTCTTGTGGGATTGCCAGGTAACTTTTACCATCACCAACTTCAAGCACTTCTGCCTTAGGTTTAATGGATTTGGGCGAGGTTGAACTTGTTGAAGAACTGGTCGTGGATGAACCACTATCCCCACTGCCAGTACTACTAATCACGGCACCATGAAAATGTAGACTTAATTTACGGACAATATCCCTTTCTTTTTTTATATCAGGTTCTGCATCTAGCCAATCGCCTTCAGATAAATCCTTTCGTTCACTGGACAAGAATAAAATCGTGCCACCAACACCTGATTCATCTGGTTCGGTAAAGATTTTGTATTTGTGTTTTTCCCCTTCACCTTCTTTCCAATCAGTCTCTAATACACCCAGTTCGGCATCATCCAGATCCAATGCATAGCCTTTATCTTCCCAGAATTCACGTAACTCGGGCCAGATATCAGCCGGTGTACCTTGTAGGACCAACCATTGTTCACCATCAGACTCGCCACCGCCAAGCACGATATTGCTGCCCGCACCTTGAGTACGTTGTGCACGTTGCCGTTGAAATTCACTCAATGAATTTGATTCTTCATCACCCGGTATTGCTGCTGCATATTCTCCTTCAGTAACAGTCAAATCTGGAGGGACCTCAAGTGTGGGCAAGTCTCTGCTCTTTCTATAGGTAGTACGTTTATCGGGTAATACTTCATCCAGATCTGGTAAGGATGAACAAGCAAATAGTGCTAAAGCACAAACGGGCAAGATTAAATTTCGTAAAATCATCATAGTGTACTTATATAACTCCTGCCTGTTTCATGGCGTCAAGTAGTTTGGGCTCCGCTGACTTCGACATCCAGGTCATTGGCAGTCTGATACCTGCCTGAATCAGGCCTAATTTATGTACGGCCCATTTTGCAGGGATTGGATTTGATTCAATAAATAACTCTTTATGGAGGCCGGCAAGTGTCTCATCTATCCTGGTCGCACCTTCAATATCGCCCTTCAATGCCAACTCACACATCTCATGCATTGCCTTTGGGGCAACATTTGCAGTAACTGAAATGACCCCGTCACCGCCTTCCAGAATAAAGTCCTTTGTGGTTTCATCATCTCCACTTAGCAATAGAAAATCATCGCCAGTGCCTTCACGGATTTGCTTTACACGTGTCAAATCTGCAGTAGCCTCTTTAACACCGATGATATTTTCTATAGATGCAAGCCGGATAATTGTTTCAGGCAGCATATCGCAGGCCGTTCTACCGGGTACGTTGTAGAGAATTTGTGGTATGTTAACAGTTTCAGCTACCACCTTGTAATGCTGAAATAAACCTTCCTGAGTCGGCTTATTATAATAGGGTGTTACCAATAAACAGGCGTCTGCACCGGCTTTTCTTGCACATTCAGTTAATGAAATAGCTTCGATGGTTGAATTTGCGCCCGTACCTGCAATTACCGGAATTCGGCCATTAACAATATCCACCATCTCCTTAATCACGGCACAGTGTTCTATTTCAGTAAGGGTGGCAGATTCACCTGTCGTACCGACAGATACGATGGCATCTGATCCCTGCTCAATATGAAATTCGAGCAATTTCTCTAATGCCTGACTATCAAGTTCATTATCAGGACGCACCCCTGCCTGCATCGGGGTAACAACGGCAACCATACTTCCGGTAAACATATGAATAATTATCCTTGAAGCCGTAGTTGGACGCGTTTGCACCGTGAATCATTTACAAAGAACGGCATGTTAAGTGTGTGTTTTACATGCAGTATATCCTTGTACTGCATCCCTATGGGGCGGCCTATGGCCGTGCAAATCGGCTGTCCTGCCAATTTGTCAGGTTCAGATACCTGCATGGATGCAGGTAAGGAGCGTGAGCAGGGGCGCGGAAGCTTTGTGCCGACTAAAAAGCCGCACATAGTTATGTACAGGACGTACAGTATGCTGGTTTTGCACGACTGCATGGACGCAGGACGACTCCAAGGATGGAGGAGGTAGAGAATGTCTGGAACACATTCTCGAAGTAGAGCGACACAAGGAGTCAAAGCCATCAAGAAAATGTGCCTGAAAAATGTGCAATCAAATGCGTAGGCTCCCAGCAGCCTCTTTTCAGTACCCTCTTGAGGGGTGTGAAATGCTGAAATAGCGTAATATGTTAATTCGTATTGCATTGTTATTATTTAATGCCGTTAAACTACGGCTTCAAGGATTATGAGTAATTGGCAAAAACGTGTATGGTACTTAATGAGACATCCTTATGACAAGAATAATAAACTTTTTTAATCCGCAATACACATAGCTTGCGATATAGACAGTAAATATTGACGATTTGACCATACATTACACAAACATACCTCAAGTCTAAGATGCAGAACTATCTTGTCATCACTGCTCTGATTGAAAACTCCAGCGAAATCATCCGCAGATTCTCTAAATTATCTAAATCCAGCGGCTGTAATATTGTTGATAGCCGGTATAAAGTTCTTGGACATGAACTTTCCATGATGCTATTTCTATCCGGGAGCTGGGATGCGATTGCCAAAATGGAAGATATGCTGGAAAAGATTGGGCAGGAACATCAGGTGAAGATCCTGACAAAACGGACTGAAGTAGACAGCTTGCAGGGTGATTCCATGCCCTATGCAGTTGACGTCGTCGGGATTGATCAAGCGGGTATCATATTTGATATCACCGATTTCATGTCGAGTAATAATCTGCTCATACAGGAAATGTCTTCAAATACCTATGAAGCATCCTTAACGGGGGCCAAGATGTTTTCCCTGCATATGATGGTGAACATCCCTCTGGATTCCTCTATCGCTGTTATTCGTGGTGATTTCATTGATTTTTGTGATCGACTGAATCTAGATGCCATAATGGAGCCAGTAAAATAACGGGCACATCTAAAAATGTACTTTTTATTGCGATTACTTCGTCAGCACCGTACTCGAATCCTCATGTATTACACATACACTGCGGTTCTGTGTGCGTCGCTTCCTCGCACTCACAAAAAAATCACTATTTTTAGAAGCACCCTTAAATAAATAGTAAATTTTGGATATGTTTGTATGAGCAAAGTAAGTATTGGAAAAAAAGTACCGCAGTTCAGTTTGTCAGCTACTGGCAACAAGATAATCAAACTCTCAGAACTAAAAGGTAATAATATCGTTCTGTATTTCTATCCAAAAGATAGTACTCCGGGATGCACTCTGGAAGGACAAGACTTCCGTGATAATATCCGTAAATTCAGTTCTCATAATACAAAAGTCCTGGGTGTGTCACGGGATAAGTTATCATCACATGAAAAGTTTAAAGCAAAACAAAAATTTCCTTTTGACCTGATCTCTGATGAAGATGAAAAACTCTGCAAAATGTTTGACGTGATAAAAGAAAAAAATATGTATGGGAAAAAAGTAATGGGAATTGAAAGATCAACATTCTTGATTGATGAAAAAGGACTCTTGCGTAATGAATGGCGTAAAGTAAAAGTAAAAGGTCATGTCGAAAAGGTACTTGAAGCAGTAACAAATCTAAAATAATTAATCCACCACAATGTCACAAAAAAATCTCTCTCGTATTTTCGTGCTGGACACGAATGTCCTGATGCACGATCCCGCGTCACTGTTTCGTTTTCAGGAGCATGATGTTTTTATTCCTATGGTCGTATTGGAAGAACTTGATTCTGCCAAAAAAGGGGTTTCCGAAGTTGCCCGAAACGTGCGCCAGGTTAGTCGTTTTATTGATGAAATTATCAATGATGCTGAAGCAGAAGAGATAGAACAGGGTTTGCTGCTTGCTTCAGACAGGTTTATAAATGGAAATACTGACGCCTGCGGCCGCCTGTTTTTACAGACACAACTATTACCGGATCACTTACCGGAACATTTGCCTGGAAAAAATGCGGATAACTCTATTTTGGGTACTACACTCTCGTTACAAAAAAAACATCCGGATAAGGTTGTCACACTGGTATCCAAAGACATCAATCTACGCATCAAGGCGCGTGTGGTTGGTATCCATACAGATGACTATACCAGTGACAAGGTGCTTGATGATGTTGATCTGCTCTATACAGGAATCCATGAATTACCTGCCAACTTTTGGGATGCCAAATCTGAAGCCCTGACATCATGGCAAGAAGACATGCGCACCTTGTATGAAATTAAAGGTCAACCACTTGATGAATGTTATCCGCATCAAAGTCTTTACACTGAAAAGGGTACTTGCTTCGAAGCGTTAGTTAAAAAAACTGATAAAGAAAAAACTACGTTAGTCCTTGCAATTGATTATAAAAAAGATAACCAGGCCGTATGGGGTGTAAATGCAAGAAACCGGGAACAAAATTTTGCTTTAAACCTGTTGATGGATCCTGATATCGATCTGGTTACCATTCTAGGAGCTGCCGGTACAGGCAAAACATTGCTTACTCTTGCTGCAGGCCTGGCCCAGGTAATGGATAAAAAGATCTACCGGGAAATCATAATCACACGTGTCACCATTCCTGTCGGAGAGGATATTGGATTTCTGCCGGGGACTGAGGAAGAAAAAATGGCGCCTTGGATGGGTGCCTTGTTAGATAACCTCGAAGTATTAACGAACTCGGAAGAAAGTGGTGAATGGGAACGTGCCGCTACTGCGGATTTGTTAACCAAGCGAATAAAGATCCGTTCCCTTAACTTCATGCGCGGGCGTACATTCCTTAATCGCTATATTATCGTCGATGAAGCACAAAATTTGACTGCAAAACAGATGAAAACACTGATTACTCGTGCTGGGCCAGGAAGTAAATTGATTGTCCTCGGCAATAACTCCCAGATAGATACACCATATCTCACCGAAACGACTTCAGGTCTTACCTATGTCGTGGACAGGTTTAAAAATTGGGAACACAGTGGTCATATAACCCTGATACGTGGGGAGCGTTCAAGGTTGGCTGATTTCGCAAGTGAGGTACTTTGATGAAGACTAACAACCGCTTAAATCTGGCTGTACTACTCTATTGCGGTACAGCTAAATCAAACTTCCCCCCGCATTAAAATCAGCTTCAGGCAATGCAATTATTGCCGATAAATATTAATACAGTTGATACACTAATATTTATGATTGAAACAAGCCATGCAGCAAGCTCTTCAACAGTTTCCGTATCCCGTGTCCCCTAAAGAACAGGCTTTGCAAAATGACTTGCAGCTTGCTGCAGATTTTCAACGGGCGGTATTACCTAAAATTATTGATGTTGATTATCTTGATATAGCATTGATGTATAAACCTTACGACTCAGTATCCGGTGATGTTTATGATTTCATGTTAAATCGTGAAAGAGAGCTTGCGATATTTGTCGGTGATGCGACGGGACATGGTATTTCAGCAGCACTAATGACCATGATGGTACATATTGCCATTGATAGCCTGAAGCCAAACCTGTCTACAGAAGAATCCATACGAAGATTAAATCGATTAATTGCCTCACGACATACGGGACGATCCGTCAGCTCCGTCTTTTTAAGAATTGCTCCTGATGGAACAATTAAAGTTACCCATGCGGGGCATCCATCAATCATCGTTTTACCTGCTGATGACCCTGACCTTGTGATGTTTGATGAAGCAGGTTGTGCACTAGGTTTGTTTATTGAAGAACCGGTAAAATATGTTGAAGAATCATATCAATTAAAAACGGGCGATAAGATTATAGCATACACCGATGGCCTAATTGAATGGCGCAACAAATTCAGGGAGGCTTATGGTATAGATCGCTTATTGGATTTTATAAATAATAATCGTACGCTTGATTGTGATGCATTAATTAATGCGGTTTATAAAGACGTTGAAACCTTCGCCAATGATCAAGATATTAATGATGATTTAACGATGTTAATCGCAGAGTATAAATAGCTGTTATTTTAATTTCCTTCTAAAAGAATACACTCTGCAAATTTCAAAGTTTGATTTCGCTTGATGGCGATTAGCTTTTCTTTGCGCGGCCAAAGAAAAGCCAGGAAAAGAAAGGCCGCCCCAATGTCTTGTCGCTACGCGATACCCTCGTCGGTGTTTTATTATAACGGGTCGCG
>CAYMPA010000148.1:0-6540 GCA_964392105.1 uncultured Enterobacteriaceae bacterium | reverse complement strand
GCGAGAGGACAGGAGTCCGAAGCGACGGTTCTACGTAAGGCTTCCGCTGTCAAGCAAATGAACCTGAAAAACGTGCAATCAAATGAGTAGACGAACTTACTCATTGGGTGAGAATAAAACTCACTATAAACTACTATCTTAAAATACATGATCATAATTCAAAGTCGGTCAACTGAGGAATCTTGGATTTATATTCCATAGGCCTGTCGTAGTAAAGTAAAAGGACTTTCCGCTTTCATTACATCATCGTCTAAACCATTTTCAATCTGATGTCCGGCCATTGGGCAATCACTAATATAATGATCAATTTCAGATTGCTTTATTATATTCGTAACTGGCCTGCATATTTTCATTGAAGCCTCATGGTATTCGCTTTTGACAGCGTAAGTCCCATCATGGCCAGAACAACGTTCAATTGCTGTAATTTCTGTATCAGGCACAAGTTGTAATACCTCTTTGGTTTTTGCACCAATATTCTGCACGCGTTGATGACAGGGTATGTGATAAGCCACATTTCCAAGCGATTGTTTAAAATCAGTATTTAATTTTGCGCCCCTGTTACGTAGCATTAAATATTCAAATGGGTCATAAAATGCCCGTTTTACATTCTGCACATTTACCTCATCAGGAAATAATAAAGGCAACTCCTTTTTAAACATTAATACGCATGAAGGTATCGGTGCGGTGATATCCCAACCTTCTTCGACCAATTTTATTAACCGGGGAATATTAAAGTCTTTTAATTTCTCAATTGTTTCAAAATCGCCGAGTTCCATTTTAGGCATGCCGCAACACTTTTCCTGTTCGACCAACCTGACTTCGAGCTGGTTGTGTTTTAATACTGAGATTAAATCTTCAACGGCATCTGGTCCATTACGATTCCCATAACAGGTGACGAATATTGCGACTTTACCTTTAGTTGTGTCAGTTGCTTCTGCTGAGACGTCAGATACTTCTAGATTATTAAATCGTTTGCGTAATGAGTTACTGTGAAATTTTGGTAAAACAGCATCTGCATGAATACCGACAGTTTTCTCCATTACTTTACGAACAGGCTTGATTGAATTAACTGCATTTACTGTTTGTGCAATAACAGGAATACCAGCGATTGACCCAACTTTATCCGTTGAAGTAAGTATTTTGTCGCGTAGGGTTACGTTTCCTTTTTTAAATTTTTGTGCCTTGGCTCGTAACATCAAATGAGGAAAATCAACATTCCATTCGTGTGGTGGGACGTAAGGACATTTAGTCATATAACAAAGATCGCACAGGTAACAATGGTCAACTACCTGCCAGTAATCTTGTTTTTTTACACCATCTACTTCAAAGGTTTCTGATTCATCTATCAAATCAAACAATGTTGGAAAAACATTACAAAGGTTTACACAGCGTCTACATCCATGACAAATGTCAAAAACCCGTTCGAGCTCATCAAATAATGACGTTTCGTCATTAAATTCCCCTGATTTCCAATCTAAAGGATGGCGAGTTGGCGCATCAAGACTACCTTCACGACTAAGCTCGTTCATTTAATTAATGTAATGCTCTCAAGTAATATATGGGCGCTTATTAAAACACATGAGCCGGGTTATCCCCGGCTCAATTATTATTTATATAGAATAGTTATGATCCCAGTGTATCGAGAGCTTTCTGGAAGCGATTAGCGTGAGAACGTTCAGCCTTTGCCAGGGTTTCAAACCAGTCTGCAATCTCATCAAAACCTTCTTCACGTGCAGTCTTGGCCATGCCAGGATACATATCTGTGTACTCATAGGTTTCACCAGCGATAGCTGCCTTAAGATTGAGGTCAGTACTGCCAATTGGTTCGCCTGTTGCCGGATCGCCTACTGATTCAAGGTATTCCAGGTGACCATGGGCATGACCTGTTTCACCTTCAGCGGTTGATCTGAATACAGCAGAAACATCGTTGTAGCCCTCTACATCTGCTTTCTGGGCAAAATAAAGATAACGACGATTTGC
The DNA here is from genome assembly GCA_964392105.1 of uncultured Enterobacteriaceae bacterium. Taxonomy (GTDB): domain Bacteria; phylum Pseudomonadota; class Gammaproteobacteria; order Eutrophobiales; family Eutrophobiaceae; genus UBA7359. Next base: position 4,560 of record CAYMPA010000148.1, on the reverse strand, counting down.
CTGTGATTCACCAGCAAATGCCGCTTTAAGATTCTCTTCTGTTTTTGAGCCATTTAAATCCATACTTCTCCTCCTGATAGTGATATACAAACTACGAATTATTATAGATTAGACTAAGTCTAAATTGATAAAACTTTAGCCCAGCCTGTTATGAGTGTCAAACACGATATGAATCGAAGTTTCTAGCCTTAAAAAGATAGTTTACCAAACTGATAATGAAGCTAAGTAATGCTAATATATGCGCCTTTTTTAGGGTCATATGTAATTAAACTCGAAACTTTAGAGAACTCTTGTGCAAAATAAAACTGATTCAATCAACTTCGAAAAAACATTGGCTGAACTTGAGCAGCTCGTAGAAAAAATGGAACAAGGCGATCTGTCTTTGGAGGAGTCTCTTAAGTATTTTGAGCGCGGAATTTTATTAACAAAGACATGCCAACAGGCATTGAGCAAAGCTGAACAAAAAGTCAGGATATTACTGGAAAAAGACGGTAAATCTGAGCTTGAACCATTCAACCCGGACGAAAATAACGAATAAATGTCAGATTTTTCAGAACGATTACAGGTTTATCAACAATCTGTAGAAACTGCACTTGATCATTGGCTACCTGAATCTTCTATTCAACCGGAAAAATTGCATGAGGCCATGCGTTATTCTGTGCTGGGTGACGGGAAACGGATTCGCCCGGTTTTGCTCTATGCGACCGGAGAAGCATTCGGTGTTGGATTGGATGCGCTTGATGGACCAGCATGTGCTGTCGAGATCATCCATGCATATTCTCTTATTCATGATGATTTGCCCTCTATGGATGATGATGACTTACGTCGAGGCAGACCAACTTGTCATATGTCGTATGATGAAGCAACCGCGATATTAGCCGGTGATGCATTACAGGCATTAGCCTTTCATATATTAGCGCATGACCCGAATATCAAGGTTAATAGCCAACAACGTTTATCCATGATTGATACACTTGCCATTGCCAGCGGGTCAAGAGGAATGGCTGGCGGACAGGCAATAGACCTGGCTTCTGTTGGTAAATCACTAAATATTGCTGAACTTGAAAATATGCACATACATAAAACTGGTGCATTAATCAGGGCTAGCGCCGAATTAGGTGCATTATCTGTTGAAGATGTTACCCCGGAATTATTTTCCCGTATCTCACAATATGCGAAATGTATTGGTTTGGCCTTTCAAATAAAGGATGACATTCTTGATATCGAGAGTGATACCAAAACGCTGGGCAAACCGCAGGGCTCGGATATTGCCATGAATAAACCAACTTATCCAAATTTACTTGGTCTGGATGGTGCAAAACAGGCAGCAAATGATCTACATAGCAAAGCTATCAAATGTCTTGATGCCTTCGATGAACAAGCTGATATGTTAAGAGCAATCGCAGATTACATCGTTAAACGTACCAAATAATTATAAACTAGCACATAAACATTGCTTAATGATTGGATGGATATGAAATCCAAATAGAGTAGAATCTTTCAACTGAGTAATTTTTTACTAAACTTAACCTAAGTTATTGGAATTTAACCTGATGAACCAAGCAGCACCCGTAACTACAGAAATACCTGATATCCAGAATAGTAAGGATACAAGACATATTGCAATCGATAAGGTCGGTATCAAAGATATCAAACACCCTATTGTCGTCCGTGATCGGTCAGGTCGTGAGCAACATACCGTTGCTAATTTCAATATGTATGTACACTTACCAGATAAGTACAAAGGCACGCACATGTCACGTTTTGTTGAAATCCTGAATAACCATGAATATGAAATCACTGTGCAGTCATTCAAACGCATGATTGAAGAAATGTCCGATTTGCTGAACGCTGAATCAGGCGATATTGAAATGACCTTCCCCTATTTTATCAATAAAGCCGCACCAGTTTCTGGTGTTAAGAGCTTGATGGACTATGTTATTTCTTTCATTGGGCAAATAAAAGACCATAAGCCTGAGGTTTTGGTCAAGGTACAAGTTCCCGTTACTTCTCTCTGCCCATGCTCAAAAAATATCTCTGATTACGGAGCACACAATCAACGATCACATATAACGGCATGTGTCAGGATGCGTGATTTCATCTGGATTGAAGAAATTATTGACGTGATTGAAAAGGTCGCATCTTGTGAACTCTACGGTTTATTAAAACGTCCCGATGAAAAATATGTGACTGAACGTGCCTACGACAATCCAAAATTTGTTGAAGATATCGTTCGTGATATTGCTGTTAAATTTAATGAAGATGACCGTATTTCAGCCTATACCATTGAATCAGAGAATTTTGAGTCAATTCACAACCACTCAGCCTATGCCATGTTAGAGTGCGATAAAGAAAAAGAAGGTATCAATAAGACCTGATATCTTATATTAGTCAAACTTCTGAAAATCGTCGCATTTTGTTACCTAATAGCGGCATTTTTTTATCAGTAGTCAAAATCTTGCCGCTATATAAGGCTTAAAAGCTACAAAAAACTTTTAAAAAATTTATATATTATTGTTTTTTATAGATAATACATATATGGCACAGCATATGCCTTATTATAGTCGTAGTATATCTCCTCCCCCCTTGAAATATGGGTGCACACAAACGCACCCATTTTTTTTGACCCGTCAAAATGAACCTCTAGTACAAAATTCACTCTATAATAGCGAGAAGAATTAATAGCAATACCATGAAGAAACTCATACTCCTCCTCTTAGTTCTGCTTTATGGTTCTCTGGCTTCTGCTGACGCAATTGATATGCGAGATTATATCTTGCTAAAAAAAGGGATGACTGAAGCAGAAATACTTTATCGAATTGGGCCTTATGATCATGAAACAATAAAAAGTGATCGATATAACTACATTTTTAGAAAAACCTGGTTTTACATACCTGCACAAAAAAGCACCAATAAATGGATTACCGAACTCAAATTTGACTCAAATGGGGTACTAATATCAAGAGACCGATATCGCGTTAAGTAAATTTCTCTTTGGCCTCATCCCACAATGCATCCATCTCTTCCAGGGTCGTATCATTCAGGGATTTATTTTGTTTTCTTAGTACCTCTTCAATGTAATTAAATCGTCTGACAAATTTGTCATTTGTATTACGTAACGCTATTTCTGAATCAATATGATAATGTCTGGCGAGATTGATACAACAAAACATAAAATCTCCCAATTCTTCAGATATGTCATCGATATTAACCGAACCGTTCAATGCTTCACGAAGCTCCTTTAACTCTTCTTCCAGCTTGTCCATGATGTCTGCACTATCCGTCCAGTCAAAACCAACACTAGCCGCCCTCTTTTGTAATTTTACAGCTCTTTGAACTGCAGGCATATTTTTGCCAATATCATCGAGCAATCTATCTTCCACAAGATATTTACTACTTGCAGCCTCATCACGTTCTTGCTGTTTTATTTGTTCCCATAGTTCTTTAACTTGTTCAATATTTTCAGCTTGATGATCTGAAAAAACATGTGGATGTCGGCGTTCGAGCTTCTTATTTACCTGCTTGACGACATCATAAAAATTGAAATGGTTATCCTCATCCGCCATTTCTGAATAAAAAATGATATGGAATAGTAAATCTCCCAATTCATCCCGTAACCCTTCAATATCATTACGTTCAATCGCATCAACCACCTCATAAGCTTCCTCGATTGTATAAGCTTTTATTGAATTAATGGTCTGCTCCTTGTCCCATGGACAACCGTTTTCTGGATCACGGAGAGACTTCATAATAAAAATTAATCTTTCGAGTTCTTTCATGAGAATTATGATAGAGGACTTGACCTTAGTTAATGTTTCGCATAAAACATGTACTCAATAAATTTCATCTCAAAAAGATGTTATGGTGTATGACTTTACAAAAGTCTGCTCAACAACAAAAGTGAATTATGACTGCACTCATATTAAGACTTGATATAGCAGGTTCTCCCGTCAGGTGGATCCCATGGCAAGATGCGGTAAATCTTTACAGCCGCGAAATGATTGCCTGGACTGCCGGCGACAGTGTGTTTACCTTTCACGGTGGGTTTAGCCGATTATCTGGCCTACGATCGATTGTCGAAATTAATTCCATTATTGCGGTCAAACGTTCAAGTCAGTTTAAACACAACAAACGTACCATTCCGCCATTAACCAATCGAGAATTGTTCTTACGTGATGCATATTTGTGTATGTACTGTGGCAGTAAATATAATGATACTTTATTAACACGCGATCATGTCGTCCCACTATCTAAAGGAGGAAGAGACCGCTGGTCAAATGTCGTAACAGCATGCCGTCATTGCAATACACGTAAAGGTAATCGAATCCCTGAAGATGCACATATGCCATTATTGGCAGTGCCATATATACCGAACTGGGCTGAATATCTTGCTTTATCCAACAGAAAGATTCTTGCTGACCAGATGGATTTCCTAAAAAGCCAGTTTTCAGGTAGAAGAATGCCTTTTTCCGATAACTGATTTCAGAGCACCACCGAAAATGCATTTTTTTGTTCGCCTCATCCCTGAGGCTCACCCCTTCAGGGTTTGCACGCAAAATC
>CAYMPA010000147.1:0-6572 GCA_964392105.1 uncultured Enterobacteriaceae bacterium | reverse complement strand
CTCTATTTACAAACGCAACTTCAATTCTCATGAAATCTATGGGACAGCACTGATAAGAAATATGAAAAATGTCTGATATAAATATTATTGAACAAAAAGAAACCTGTGAAGGGCCTGTCAAGATTGCGATTGTTGCCAGTCGATTTAACAGTTTTATTGTCGATCGTCTTTATGTTGGTGCTTTAAAGAGCCTCGAAGTAAATGGTGTCAGCAAAGATGCAATAACAGTGGTTAAAGTCCCCGGTGCTTTTGAAATACCTGTGGTAGTAGAAACCTTACTTGATAAGAATGAATATGATGCTGTTATTACACTGGGCGCTATTATCAGAGGTGAGACACCACACTTTGAATTTATTGCAAATGAATGTGCACATGGTCTTGCTCAACTGGCGATAAATAGTGGTGTTCCGGTTATCTTTGGCGTATTGACAGTAGATGATGCCGATCAAGCAATGGACAGGGCCGGTGATGAAGAGAGTAATAAAGGTTTTGAAGCTGCATCCGCAGCGTTAGAGATGATCGGTGTGCTCAAACAGATACGATCATGAGCAGTACTACAGAAACAGTCAGTAAACGAGCGCGCATCAAGGCTAGACGTAATACAGTTCAAGCGCTATATGAATGGTTTATGACTGGAAAGGATGTCGGTGATGTCATAGCAGAATTTGAAAGTGATGAACAAAAACTCACGAAAGCAGATGTTGATTATTTCAAACTCCTGTTAAGAGGAACGATCAAACATAATGATGAGCTTGATACACGAATTGTTAATCTACTGGATCGGTCAGTTGAAGAACTTGATGCCATTGAACGCGCAATTTTACATATTGGTTGTTATGAACTAGAGCACCATCTTGAAATACCCTGGCGCGTTGTTGTAAACGAATCGATTGAACTTGCAAAGTTATTCGGGGCAGAAGAGTCACATAAATATATCAATGGTGTCCTTGATAAGGTTGCCAGAGAATTACGTTCTACAGAAATCAATAATCATTAGTTAGCTGAAGCTCTAAAGGGTGCCTCCGAAAATAGGATATTTATTGTGACCGGTTTTTGCTCCTGCACCAAAAGTAGGCGCTTTAGGCGAAACCGGCATTGCCTGCATGGATGCAGGTACTTAGGATTTATCGGGAATATAAATCCTGACAATACATCCCTGTACATAGGAGCAGGGCCGCTCTTAGACATCCGTGTCTTCGCGGTATTCGCACATCCCTGTGCATCAGATCACTGCGCATACGACTACATGGATCTCGGTACCCCCTTGAGGTGTGTGTAAGAGGTACGATTACATGGAAGTAATCGGTACGACTCCAGGGAAGGAGAAGGTAGAGTTGCGCCGGGAGCAGCAACCGAGAGTCGCGTCAGGAACGGAGACCGAGCAGTTGCCGAGCTGACGCAGCTATCGTGGCAAAATCGTCTGGAACGATTTTGAGTGCTAACCCCGTTAGGGGTGAGCCTCAAGGACGAGGCGAACAAAAATAGGTATTTTCGGAGGTGCCCTTGAATGAATTTGAGATTATAGAACACTACTTCAAGCAGGCTCACCCGGCTAGCCAGGAAAACACCACCTTGGGAATTGGTGATGATGCTGCCATTATTAATATACCTGATGATACTGAATTAGTAATTTCAATGGATACCCTGGTTGCCGGCGTCCATTTTTTAGAAAATTCATCTCCCGAAGATATTGGTTATAAATCCCTGGCTGTAAGTTTGAGTGACATGGCCGCTATGGGAGCAGAACCGAAATGGTTAATGTTGTCTTTAACACTACCTGAATATGAAGCACGTTGGTTGGAATGTTTTGCCGGTAGTTTTAATCAGTTAGCCAAAGAACATTCAACAATATTAATCGGTGGCGATCTTAGCAGAGGTCCCCTATCAATTACAGTGCAGATTCAGGGTACAGTTCCAAAGAGTACTCTTTCGAGAGGTGCAGCGCTTCGTCGGGAAGGTGCGCAATCAGGAGATATGATTTATGTGACAGGAGAGCTTGGTGCAGCAGCTTATGCCTTGAAATCAATTCATAACAATAAAACGCCATCACAATCAGATATGTTGAGGCTTAACCGACCACAAGCACGCATAGAAACAGGTATTGCCTTGCGCGGGATTGCTACGAGTTGTATTGACATTTCCGATGGTCTTGTTTCAGATCTTGGATATATTTTAAAAGCCAGTAAAGTTGGAGCGGAAGTCTTCCTAGAAGACATTCCATATTCAGATAGTTTAAAAAAACTGGATAAGGATCATGCTATCGAATTGGCTTTAACAGGCGGTGATGATTATGAATTATGTTTCACACTACCGGCTGATGTATCTGAAACAGTTATTAATGGGCTGGAATCTATTTGTCCGGTTCATTGTATTGGTTCGATTAATAATCAGGAATCAATACTCAGTTTAACGGGTGACAATGATGAATCTTATGAAATCAAAACAACAGGCTATCGCCATTTCACCTGATATTTAGATCCGCATTATAGTCAGGAATCCCGGCAGTGATTTCACTGTTACGCCTTACGGCTTCTTCCCTTAATTCCTTACGCATTACTGCCGCTTCAAAAAGTTTCTTTTCAAATTCATTTTCCAGTTCAAGTGGTGGTGCTGGTATAGATTTACCATCTTCACCCATCGCTACCATAATCACATAACAGGAATTAGTATGGCGAATCTTTTTATTGTGCAAATCTTCAGCAAAAACCTTAACACCCACTTCCAATGAAGAGCTACCAACATAATTAACATGTGCTCTGAAGGTAACCAGCTCACCAACCTTTATTGGTGCCTTGAAGGTAACCTGATCCAGAGATATTGTCACAACATAAGATTTACAGTAACGTGCTGCACATGCATATGCGACCTGATCGAGTAGCTTTAATATTGATCCTCCATGAACATTACCAGAAAAATTGGCCATGTCCGGTGTCATCAATATGGTCATGTGAAGACTTTTTTCCTGCTTGGTCATTAATAACTCCACATTAGATAAATAAGAAAATTAAAGATTGATATAACCGTCTTGTAAGCGTTGTTTGATCTCTGTGGGGACATAAGGAACAGATTCAATAAAAGCAGGGAGATCGTCTTGAATAACACCTCGACTTTGCATGGTTTTTTGGCAAACTTTCATATCAATAATATCATATGCATCAAGGCGAGCAGCCAGGTCGATTAATTGCCGGTTGTGTTCATAATTCTGTTGTGTAAACCATTTAATATCAGGTCCATGAATGACCATGACTATTTCAAGATCTTCAAAAGATTCTGGGTGTGTTTGGGATACTTCATCAGCTCTTACCAATAATGTTTGAAGCTCATCAATGCTGTGATTGCTTACATCAAATAAATAGCTTTTATTCTCTATCTCGAATTCCGGTGGTGTCGTATGTTCGTTGGCAGATATCTCAGTCTCGCCCGAAGTAACGACAGTATTATTTTGCTGCGTATTACTATTGTTCGTAGTATCGCTACCACAGGCAGCAATGAAGGTAAAACAATATAATAATATTAATTGGATAGTTAAAGAGGCTTTAAATTGTATTTTTGTCATGTTATTGCATGAGATTATGCATTTTCTCTATTGTTCCAGTATCCACGAAATTAGCGGATATTATAAATCAAAAAATAGATTTGCTCTTAAGTATGTAAAACATCAGGTTCAATGAGACTGTAAACTAAATTATACTGTGATTGGCAGTCTATTGTTGCGACACATGGGATGTGTGCTGATGGGTACAAGATAAGATTTCATAAGAACGCTATTTAATGTTTATGGCTGTATAAAACCCCGTGTGTAAGTACAGGGAGTTTTAAGTAGCCTTCAAACCCAGCGGATCATCCGGATCGGTATCGGCATTAAAAGGGATATGTCTGTTTGAATTGGTCAATTGATAGACATTACCAATCCAGTTATTTATCACGGCTTCAGCAGTATCATGCCAGGTATTATCCAGGCAGGGGATAATCAGTTCTTCAGGGAACACCGGCGGTTCAGCTTCCTGTTTCAAGGCGACATTCAAATTATCCTGATATTCCTCCAGAATGGTCTGACATTTTTGCGAGAAATAATTCTCCGGGAAAGGAGGATATTGATCTGTTTCACCATTGATGTAACGGCCTACTTCACGTTTATATTCTTTCATCAAACTAATCAGATCATATTCCGGGTGTCCCTGGAAAAATACCAGACGAAAACCATCCTCACTGACAGCAAGGTGGACATCATTGTCTTCGCTTTCAACGAGAACTTTCAGACCTGCTGCCTTGAATTGATGCGGAAAGATTTCATTAAAACGAGAATGTGGCACATCAAATCGTGTATTCACACCGATAACCAAAGGGTGTTTTCTATCAACGACTCGATGTGGGAAAACACCCCAACGTTTTGCCGATAATGGTTTTCGTTTTTGATTATATCGAAATTGCAAGACGGCATGTGTCGTCAGGCATGAGCATAATGTAGACGTAACATTCTCATAGGACCATTCGAGGACTTCACTTAATGGTTTCAAGAATGGTTGATCCGCGAGTTCGCTGCCAATCATGTTGGCACCGGTTATGATGAGGGCATCAAGACCCTGTTCCCTGATTTGATCAAAGCTTTGATAATATTTTTCAACATGAGTTTTGCCTTCAGCACCTCTTTCCAGTTCTTTCAAGGTAAACGGATGCAAATAAAATTGTGCAATCTGGTTACTTTCTCCAACCAAACGAAAGAATTGCCGTTCAGTCGCTTCCAGTGCCTTGTCCGGCATCATATTCAGTAGACCGATATGCAATTCGCGAATGTCCTGATGTAATGCCTGATCAGCCGGGATGATCGTTTCACCATCCTGTTTCAGTCTTTCAAAACTGGGTAATTCGCTATTGGCAACGAGTGGCATCTGTTATCTTTCTCAACAATGTGTCTGTTGTTTAAGTTCTTTTTCAATCAAGGCAAGAAAATCAGCCTCACAATTTACCCTGGAAATATCATTTGTGCTTAATGTATAACCATATTGATCAGAAATCGCTTGATAGCGAGGAATACGGTTATAAAAAAGCCGTGAGAAAACCCAACGAACAAAATCATCTGGTTCAATCAGCGCTGCATATTCGAGGTTCTTTTCTTCAAGGTAAATACTGAGCTGCTCGTCAAGAAATTCTTCCCTGTAATATAGCGGTTTTGGATCCTGTTCAGCACGTTGTATCAACTTGACTTCATCCTGTTCGGTTGCCTTGATATAAATTATCAAGGTATGTTTAGCCAGAGTATCGAGAACAGTTTGATCATCCAGCTCACATAGGCTGCCACCGGCATCATTGATGAAATGCTCATAACCATAAACATCATGCGAGCGCTTAATAAAATCCGGCACATCTTTCATGGCTGCAATTTCTGCATCACGATGCAAGGTTTGGCGACGTTTGAATTCCCTCAGGCCGAGACCGCCTTCCTCTGGCTCACCCAGTTCTCCCAAAAAGGTTGAAACAGCTTTCAGGTTATCAACAGAAATATTGTTATTGATATTGATCGAGTCGGATAACAACAATTTTTTTAACAAAGGGACCTGCATAGCCTGTTGTTTTATATTATCCAGGATTGATTCATTCAGATAGCGAGTACCAATACGGTAGTCGCCGGAATAGTGAAACCAGTTCGCCTTACGCAGAATGCAGGCGAGACGTGTCTTTCCCACTCCAGACATGCCGAGCAGGGTAATCGCCTTGCGATCCCAGTTTATAAATTGTTCCGCATCCAATTTCACAGAATGAACTCCTACAGATTGCTTATATTGCAAAGCTTGATGAGGCACTCATAAACACCGCATCTCAAAATGCGCCGTATTATAATCTAATCATCACGAGATAGGACATGTTTTGATGATTTATCGCATTCACACCCCACAAGGGAGTACATAGGTCTTTATAGTCAATTTATGTATTGAATGCGATGCTCGCACGGTATCGTGCGGGTCGCTAGTGAGGGAAGCAACGGCTTTGCCGATGGTGAGTGAGCGTTGCGTATCCCGGCGTAGCCGGGATGATTCCATGTGCGAAAGCACAGGGAGCTTTAATTCTTCGACTTTGAACTTAAGGCTGCCTGATAGGCGAGCCTGGCCCAAAACGTTGCTTCTTCTGGATCATCATAAATTATCTCTGGTGCGAGGAAATAAGACATTTGTACTTTTTTGTCACCTTTATTGTACTCAAAAGGCGTCAATCCTTTTTCATTAAAATGTTTTTCAGTTGTCTTGTCTACTTTAAGATAAAGTGTATCGTCAGAAACCAGACCAATCATAACGCCATCATGATAAATACCATAACCACCAAACATCTTTCGTGAATTTATGGATCCGAAATCCTGAAACACTTCATGTAAAAAACGCACAAACTCACTCATATATATTAACGCTGTAAATAAGTTACCAACGAAGGATGTCGGCTGGATTTGTCTGGTTATGTATTTCTTGCATACCTGGATAATAATTTATCCAGATGACTCGCAAAAGATTTCCGATAACTTTGGTTTAGCGCCGGCGGGCCACCTGTATCTATTCCGCTAGCTCGCAGAGTATCCATAAAAT
>CAYMPA010000146.1:0-6606 GCA_964392105.1 uncultured Enterobacteriaceae bacterium | reverse complement strand
CTAAGTAGTAAAGAAATACTTTACAACTGGGCTCGTTAAGTTTCGATAGCCTATAAACAGAATATGTGAGACTTCCGCGTGGTAGCGTAGTAAATAACCCAAACTAACAAAGGTGACTCTCTTATAAATCCAAGCTCTGTTAATCCGCAACTTGGCCTGTAATAAATGAATTGAGTCGGTCACGGTAAGCCTTAGCCTTGTGTTGGAAGGACTTGAAAAAAGTCAAACCAGTATTATTATTAGTTACTTTATTCTTTAAACTAATAATTACAGGTAAAGGATAGAGTGTGTTTTATTCAAAATTCAATTAAGGAATACAACTAAAGCTCGCCTACCATGTGTAGAAGGAGTAACGAAGCCGTTCTTATTGAGCGGACTTCAGAGTAAGTTAAATTAGCGGGTAATGGTATCATGCGCAGACCAATAAAACTTGTGCTTGAGAAGTTGCCCGCTTCTTGCTAAACGTTTGGAGAAAGATATGAGCACTTGAAAATAGCTCACAATAAAAGCGATGTAGGAGTTAAGAACAAATGAAATACAAAGATTACATCTTGCTATCAATTGGATTTGTCTTATTTTTAATTGGTGCTTACCAATTCGGCTACAATATTGGCCGTAGCGCTGGTTATAATATGAATATCGCCGACCTCGATGGATTTGATAGAACGGAGATATTTTTTCAAGAAGCAGACAGGATGGGACTGTTTGACTGCAAACAGTATACGATTACAAAAGATCAAATCATCATCTATAATCGATTAGATGATGGTACTATTACAGGTTCAATTTTTACAAGACCCCTGCGTATAGACACTATTGAAGCAGGCGAAAGCAAAGAAATACGAATACAAGTACCTCGTCAATAACATTAAATAGCACAATAAAACAAGGATTGACCATGTACAAAAACTTACACAACTTAGAAATACATCTAAATAAAAAAAATAAACTTGCCATAGAGTTTGCAAAAGAATTTTGCAACAACAAGTCTGAAGTAAATACTACTGAATTTAATATTGATCAATGCCTATCGTTTCTATTTGAAAAAATCCAATTTGAAGTGTATTTTACAGTCAATTGGAAAGGATGGACTATTTTAATTGACTCTATAAAATCCATAGAAAACGGATTCATTTATAACGAGCCAATCATGTTATTGCACAGTAATGAAGCACCATGTAAATATGATACAATAGACATGCTACTAAATTTACTGTGTAAGCTTTATGAAAATAGTAATGAATTTAAGGATATGGAAAGAAAATCTTTTTATGGTTTACCATGAAAGACATAGACATCTGGAACGAACCACCAGTGAGATTCAAGGCTTTAATGTATTTAATGGTGCATGGTAAAGACAAAAGCACAAGGCTATTAGCAAATCAATGGAACATGAGCAAAAGCTCAGCCCAGAGAATTATAGAAGGTTGGGACAAATCTGGGACAAAATCGATACGGATTACCATTATAAAAAACAAAGACTTAAAGAAGACATCTGGGACAAATCTGGGACAAAAACGGGACAGTATACAGCCAATATTTCAAGATTATTTCAAAGTAAAAATAACTAAAGAAGAATATTGTGAATTGATCAACAAATTTGGCAAGTCAATTGTTGATACAAAAATTAGGCATATGCATACTTATTTGGTTGATCGCCCTCGGAAAAAATACAGTAACCATTACAACACATTGGAAGCATGGGTTTTAAAGGACACTAATAATGGAACTTATAAAAATTCCACAAGAGAAGATAGAAAAAACGAGTCAGCAAGACGAGCTTTCGAGTTTGCCGCCACTGTCAGAACGAGAAAAGCTCATAGCAACGATAATATCCCTAATCCAGGAGAAGATGAATAATTCGTTTGACGTGTTTGACGAAAGCACGTTCAATGGTCGATTGAAAATAAAAGGATGGGACGATGATCTTGAGCAAGTACCGACTGAATACATATATGACTGCTATAAAGCGGCTAATAAAATAAAGATACGATCAAATGACCCTAAGCCAATTGAATCTATTAATGTAGCTCATGCATGGAGATATATTAGAGATGAAGTCCAGAAAGAAGCGTTGAAAAAACAATCTAAAACTATGGATGCCTTGCACGCTCCTGGGGCAATTGATTATGTTTATGAGAAGATTGATTTCGCTAAAAAGCGAGAAACTCACAGAAAGATGAAAGAAAAGCAGGATATAGGCTGGAGCGTAAAATACGAAAAAGGAAATTATATTCCGCAAAAGGATGAGTGCGGATGTAATAACCCTATGCCATTGTATTACTGGTATAAGGATGGGATTACAAAGTGCGACTCTTGTTTAGCTAGGGAACTTGGAATTTAAATGAATATCAATCTACCCAAAGATTCAACAGATATCCATTTAAAGAAAATCGTTGTTGGATTTGATGATGAATTAGGGTGGATGTGTTCAATATCAGACAAATCGCCTTATAATAATTTTTTTACCAAGATCGTTTATGGCTTTGGTAAAACACAAATTGACGCATATAAAGAAGCGTTAAGTAAATGGAACAAAGGAGAAAAACAATGAAAGTATTCATCGTAGACAACATTAAACTCGCAAAAATAATTGTTAATAAAATAAACACCAATGGTGTTGATAAGTGTGAAATTAAAGGTGGATGCATAATCCCTATAGCAGGTAGAGCAGAAAAGCGACTAAAAAAATGGTTCCCTAAGGACAGGGAAGTTGAATTCAATGAAAGATAATATGATCACATTATTGGTTTGGTTGTTCTGGACTGCGCTGGTTTATGTACTCTTCTTTTTCAAGGCTTAGAAATGAAGTTACCAACAAAAACTTACGATAAAGACCGCGGGCTAATTGAATTAATAGGAACTAAAATAGAAATAAAAAAGTTCCTTAAAAGTACCAACCAAATCGCCAATAATTCAAAAGACGAAAATAGAACACTGGCTCAGAATAGAACTTTTCATGGTGATTGTATGGTTGTGGCTTCTTATGGCGGATTTACTGCTGAAGAATGGAAAATAATGATTAAAATCAAATTTCAAGATGAGTATTTTCCAATTAAAAAATTAAAATGTCCTATGACTGGAAAGGAATTTTTAACACGTAATAGCACGAAGGACTTAACCAAAGAACAATTTATTTCTTTTGTCAAAGACTACCGTGCTTGGTTTCAAGGTTATTCTAATGAATTCCCTAATTGGTATGATTCGTATGGCTATTTATTAAAAGAAAAATAGTTGATATTTGGACTAAGTTTTGCTATTAAATAGTAAAACTTAGGAGAAATATCATGCGTTTTTGGTTTATATTTTTAATTCCCACCTTATTGTTTTCTCAATTTGAATCTGGTCGATATGGTATAACATCTGGAGCTGGCAGGTATGGAAACATTGTTCAAGGCGGTAACGAGGAAGAAAGTGGCTCCACTTATATTCAAGACTTAAATCCATTATTATATATCAATGCAGATTCAGCGTCTTGGACAGATGGATTAAAACCTGATAGTATAGCAGACTTATCTGGCAATAATTTCCATGCAACTACCGTTGAAGATTCTGTTTATTTTAGACAAAACGGTTTTGCATCTGGTGCCAATACATATCATTCTCCTCAGTCAAATCTGGGGGATATTAGATTTGCAAATTCAGATTTTCTTGATTCTCTCACACAAGGGCTATCTGAAGCAACAATATTTTATACTGGAAAATTAAAATTAGCAATCACAGCTAGCTTTGTTTCAACTTATCGTCATGGAGGGTTTAATGTCTCTTCAACTACCGGCGGCCCATTTGAAATTTCTACAAACTCATCTTCTCAAATAGAATTTGCTGTAATGGGTGATGACTCTACAAATTATAGGTTTACTGGCTCATCCAATACTGGATTTACGGCTGATGAAGAATATATCATAGTCATGACAATTGACTGTGTTGCTGATAAGGTGATTTTATGGATGAATGGCTCTAAAGCTGACAGCTTATCTATTGCTGGAATAGATTCTTTGGTTAATTATACTTATAATACTCAGCTAAATATTGGTAACAGCTCTGGCAATAGCTTTCTAAATAATGTAGAGACTCATTCCACCATTATTTACACTTACAAACTAAGCGATACCGAGATAGACAGTGTTAATTCTATATTATCAACCGATACTGGTATAGAATTAACGAATGTTGACGACAATTATTACAATCCCACAGACGACTCTGTAGAAGAGTTTCAGTTTGCTGTTATAAACGATCCACAATGGGGAATCACTGATTATCCGGGTGATTCAACTCATACTGAGCGTCAAATAGATTCATTGAACGCCCGCGGTGTTGCGTTTACAGTCATCGCTGGAGATGTTGGGCAACATGTGGGCGATTATCCAGATGGGTGGCGAGAAACTGCTATAGTCTTTAATGGTGCTGATAGCGCTGTGGCAGCAACCCGAGGCAATCATGACTATGCAACATCCGGGGGCGGAGCTGCTGCAAAAGATAGTATGGATGCAAATTGGCCCTTACCGCCAGACTTATCCAGTTATGACTATACAGTAGTTGGCGACGACTCCATGTATTCTTTCTCAAAAAATAGCTGGGCTTTTATTATTGGAGATACTGGAGACGCGTCTGATAGACTGGGCTTGCGTACGGATTACCTGCAAACAGAAATAGATAGATATCCTGGAAAAAAAAAGCGTTCTTTTCGCATTACGGCGTGATAACGCTTGATATCCAATCGTTAACAGATATCATAGGCAACGAAGATGACATTAGAACCATTCTTCATTCTGATTCGGACATGAGAATAATTCACAATGGACATAGGCATAATCAAAGTCAGTCTCAATTTGTCCATAACTATAAATTTCAAAGCCCAAAATGGTACACGGTAGGAGCCCGCGGACAAGAAGATAATACAAGATCAATATATTTATATACCGTCTACGATGATGGTACGTTTGAAATGGAAACCTTAACGGTGAATTAAAAATGAAAAAATGGATTTTTTTATTAATTATACCTGTTTTAATCTGGGCCGGAAATGGTAGATATGGATTAGGACAAATTGCTTATAGTGGATTTGAAGCAGCTATAATGGACACAGATGCTTTTACGCAAGTTATTGGGGTGACAGATACTTATTACACTGTTGATTTTAAGGCAGAAACAAGGCATTTAGAAAACTTCACAAACAGTGGAGACACTGCTTTTACCTGCCTGGTGCCAGGAATCTATGATTTAGAAGGTCATTTTTCACACACAAGTACAGCAACAAACACAATCTTACACTTTTCCTTGTTTATAGATGATGTTGAAGATACCAGGATAGAAACAGAGAGAAGTATAGGGACTGCAAATGATTTTGGAGATGCAAGTTTATCTGGCAGGTTTACAATTGCAGCCAATGAAGTTTTAAAAATAAAAACTAAGGGAAATAAAACAGGTACAACCACAGTCAATCATGGCAACATAAAACTAATGAGAGTCAAGTAATTATTTCTTGTTAAATTTAGATGTAGTATTGCCCGTTACAAATACTC
This sequence comes from uncultured Enterobacteriaceae bacterium, assembly GCA_964392105.1. Lineage (GTDB taxonomy): Bacteria > Pseudomonadota > Gammaproteobacteria > Eutrophobiales > Eutrophobiaceae > UBA7359. Next base: position 1,078 of record CAYMPA010000146.1, on the reverse strand, counting down.
CCAAGATCATACTCAATCCACCAGCAAGACCGAGTGGCTCTGGATTTGGAATTGCTAACATTAGCCATGTAAAAGAAGCCAATGACATTGTAAGGGCCAGGAATTTACGACCACCTATTTTTTCCATTATTTATTCTCCCACAATAAATTTACTTTTGTTTCTACTTCTTTCAGGCTAATCTTGATAGCGTTATCAACATCAGCTTGTTTGTCTATGATCGTCAAAACTTTGTTGACCTTTTCTTCTATTTGCTCAATTTTTTGATCAGAAACAACCTTCTCTTTTTTGAGTAACTCAATTTCTTTTTCAAGCAATTCCTCCTGCTGAGTTTTAATCGAGTATAGCCCGGGGAAAAATATCTGAGTAAAAAATTGTAAGTTCGGAGCTAAGACAACAAGTAATACCAGAGCAATGATGTAAGTCTTCTTAACCCTAATCATATCACCTTCTATATTCATTTTCATATCGCCAAAATCACTGTCGGCTACGTATTTTAATATTTCTTTAAATTCTATCATCTCTGTGGAACTATTCTAAAAGTATCGGCTGTAGCTGTTTTCACAGCACACAAAGTATCTGCAAAAGTAATCCATTGAAAATCATCTAAAATAACTAATACATCATTATTATAGTCGACTTTAAAAGCAGATGTATTGCTACCGGATTCAATTCTGAACTCTCCAGCATCTACACTTGCTTCATTAAAAACAGCAGAGCCATTGCCCTTGAATTGAATCTGGGTATCAAAAGTATTATCACCTTTATGGATATTAACAGCTACATTTGTCGAATCTGTGCTTGTTTCACCAATCTGAAGATTAATATTAGAAGCAAACCCTGATGATGTCTCGGTGGTAATGTTCAGGTTATTATTTGCGCTTGACAGGGCTTCCTTTTCGATTCTGCGGGTATTTTCGCCAGAACCTAAGTGTATATCATCATCAAAGGTCATGTCATTTAGGAAGTGATAGCTGGTTCCATGATAGATGCCTGGTGTTGCTCCAAGGTTGATATGAACTTTATCAAGTGTACCCAGTGAATCAGGGCCAATAAATGCTACATCTCCACCCTGCAGAG
>CAYMPA010000145.1:0-6660 GCA_964392105.1 uncultured Enterobacteriaceae bacterium | reverse complement strand
AGTTAGTGTAATCTTTTTGTGTGATAATTGTTTTTCAAGCTGATGTTTTAGACGTGTTGAATACTCATCAGTTCGTTGTATCAATTCTATTATTCGTTGTTTCGGGTGGGGCAACTGTTTCAAAAGTAATTCAACATGACGCTGAAGATTATTGATAGTCTGTTTTTGAGAACGTATTAACTGTTCTTCACGATGCTTTATGTTTGTTATGGTTTCAATAGTATCAGGACTAATTAATTCTGCCGCAGCAGATGGCGTTGCCGCTCTTTGATCTACAACAAAGTCCGCAATTGTGAAATCGATCTCATGACCTATTCCGCTTACGAGAGGAGTGCTGATATCAAATATTGTTCGTGCGACAATCTCTTCATTAAAAGCCCAAAGATCTTCCAGCGACCCACCGCCTCGTGCCAAAATCAAGACATCACACTCATTGCGAGAATCAACGGTTTTAATTGCATCAGCAATCTTTATTGCGGCACCTTCCCCTTGTACAGGAACGGGATATACGATTACATTACCGAAAGGATAACGACGCTTTAGTATACTGAGAATATCCCGAACGGCTGCTCCAGTTGCCGAGGTGATGATGCCGATGTTTTCCGGAAATACTGGAAGTGGTTTTTTATATTTTTCATCAAATAATCCTTCCGATGATAGTTTTTGTTTCAAGGCTTCAAATGCAAGTTGTAATGCACCTTCACCGGCTGGCTCAAGTAATTCGATAATGAGTTGATATTCGCCTCGACCTTCATATAGGCCAATGTTTGCCCTTGCCAGGATCTGCATACCGTTTTCTGGATCAAAGCGCAGGCCCGATTGACGATTTTTGAACATGGCGCATCTTACCTGGGCAGCACTATCTTTAAGTGTGAAATAAAAATGACCTGAGGCCGGTTTGGCAAGGTTTGATATCTCACCTTGCACCCAGATTGTAGGAAACACTTCTTCAAGTATTGAGCGTACTTCCCGATTCAAACGGGTAATCGTATAAATGTCTGCTGGTGCAGGAACTGAATTATTTGATCTTCTAACTGGCATAGCAAATAATTTTACTCAAAGGCATTTGAAAATAAAGCATAAGACAGGTTTGCCGTTATCCAAGTTGCGACTATAATTAGCGGTTATTTTAATTCCAACATATGGACCTGTCATGATAATTGTTGAAGAAGCCCTGACCTTTGATGATATTTTATTAATTCCTGATTATTCCGAGGTCTTACCTCGGAATGTGTTGCTGCAGACCCAGTTAACGCGTGAGATTACCATGAATATACCGATTGTTTCTGCCGCGATGGATACGGTTACTGAGTCAGGCTTAGCCATAGCATTAGCCCAGGAAGGTGGTATCGGCATCATACATAAGAATATGAGTCCGGAATTGCAGGCTAAAAATGTTCGTCAGGTTAAAAAGTATGAAAGCGGTGTAATCAAGGAACCGGTTACCGTTGGGCCGTATACCAGTATTCAGGAAGTTATCGAACTAACTAATGAGAAAAATATTTCCGGTGTTCCTGTTGTTGATGATGGGGAATTAGTCGGTATTGTTACCAGTCGAGACCTGCGATTTGAAAAGAAGCCAGATGATCCTGTCAGGAATATTATGACTCGAAAAGATAATTTGGTAACAGTTCGGGAAAATGCGAGTAAAGATGAGGTTCGTGATTTATTGCATAAACATCGTATAGAGAAGGTGCTTGTTGTTAATAATAAATTCCAACTTGCTGGTCTGATTACAGTAAAGGACATGCAAAAGGCATCGGAATACCCAAATGCCTGTGTCGATGGTTCAGAGCGTTTAAGAGTAGGTGCTGCCGTTGGAGTAGGTGAGGCATCAATGGTTCGAGTTGAACAACTGGTTGAATCGGGAGTAGATGTCATTGTTGTGGACACGGCACATGGTCACTCCAAAGGTGTGCTGGATATGGTCAAATGGGTTAAAACCACATTCAAGGATACCCAGGTAATCGGAGGAAATGTTGCGACAGGTGATGCGGCACTCGCATTAGTCGATGCGGGAGCTGATGCAGTAAAAGTAGGAATTGGTCCCGGTTCAATTTGTACAACCCGTATTGTCAGTGGTGTCGGCATGCCACAAATCTCAGCCGTAGCAAATGTTGCTAAAGCCTTACAAAAGAAAGAAATTCCGATCATCTCTGATGGTGGTATCCGTTATTCAGGCGATATAGCCAAGGCCCAGGCTGCCGGTGCATACAGCACCATGATTGGTGGATTGTTTGCTGGTACCGAAGAAGCCCCCGGCGAAGTCGAACTCTATCAAGGTCGTTCCTATAAATCTTATCGTGGCATGGGTTCTCTCGGCGCGATGTCACAACAGCATGGTTCTTCAGATCGTTATTTCCAGGAAAGCGATGAAATCGAAAAACTCATACCTGAAGGTATTGAAGGTCGTGTTCCATTCAAAGGTCCAGTGCAAGCAGTTATCAATCAACTCTGTGGTGGTGTCAGGGCGGCTATGGGATATACAGGTTGTTCGAGTTTAAAAGAGATGCGAGAAAAGGCACGATTTGTTCGTTTAACCAGTGCCGGATTTAAAGAAAGTCATGTGCATGATGTTACTATTACTAAAGAACCACCTAACTACCGTGTTTGAAATTATAATCAGACACATTAGTAGAGTTTCAATACAGCTAGTTATATATGACTGATATACATTCTGAACGTATCCTGATCCTCGATTTTGGATCGCAATACACACAACTAATAGCCAGACGTGTCCGTGAAGCGGGTGTCTATAGTGAAATTCATGCCTATAACATGGAGGAACAGGCAATAAAGGATTTTAATCCTAATGCCATTATTCTTTCCGGTGGTCCTGAATCAGTCACAGAGCTCAATGGGTTCAGAGCACCCGATCTGATTTTTAATATGGGCCTACCTGTATTGGGTATTTGCTATGGTATGCAAATCATGGCTGAACAACTCGGTGGCAAGGTCGCAAGTTCCAACTTACGAGAATATGGATATGCGCAAATCAGGGCACGCGGTCATTCAAGCTTGTTAAAAGATGTGCAGGATGAAACTAATGACGAAGGACATGGATTATTGAATGTCTGGATGAGCCATGGTGATCGAGTTGAATCATTACCTGAAGGTTTTAAAGTCATTGCCTCTACAGATAATGCCCCTATAGCTGGAATAGCAGATGAATCTCGAGGTTTTTATGGACTGCAATTTCATCCGGAAGTAACACATACCACACAAGGCCAGGCAATCCTGCAACGTTTCCTGCATGAGATCGCTGACTGCCATTCACTCTGGACGACAGAAAATATTGTCGAAGATGCAATCGAAAGAGTTAAACAACAGGTTGGTGATGATAAGGTCTTGTTAGCTCTATCGGGTGGTGTCGATTCTTCTGTCGTTGCCGCTCTTTTACATGAAGCGATTGGTGATCAACTGACCTGTGTCTTTGTTGATAATGGGTTATTACGTTTAAATGAAGGCGATCAGGTCATGGAAACCTTTGCTGAACATATGGGTATTAATGTTGTTCGCGTTGATGCCGAACAACGTTTTCTCAATAAACTAAAAGGTGTAGAAGACCCGGAAGAGAAACGCAAGATCATTGGTCGGGAGTTCATCAAGATCTTTGAAGAACATGCCAATGACTTTGAAGGTATCAAGTGGTTGGCGCAAGGCACAATCTATCCTGATGTAATCGAGTCTGCAGGCGCCAAGACTGGCAAGGCGCATGTTATCAAATCGCATCATAATGTGGGTGGATTACCTGAAACGATGAATATGGAATTAGTCGAACCCTTACGTGAATTATTCAAAGATGAGGTGAGGCGATTAGGTGTTCAACTTGGATTACCAAAAGAGATGGTCTATCGACATCCCTTTCCTGGGCCGGGACTGGGTGTAAGAATTTTAGGTGAAGTTAAGAAGGAGTATGCAGATCTTCTTCGCTTGGCGGATACTATATTTATCGAAGAACTTCGGGCTAATGATCTTTATGACGAAGTTAGTCAGGCCTTTGCTGTTTTTCTTCCTGTCCGATCTGTTGGTGTTATGGGTGATAGCCGTAAATACGATTATGTTGTTTCCTTACGAGCAGTAGTCACGGTTGATTTCATGACTGCACATTGGGCGCATTTGCCTTATGAATTTTTAGAAAAAGTATCAAGTCGCATTATTAATGAAGTCGATGGTATCTCACGTGTTAACTACGATATTTCAGGAAAGCCGCCGGCTACGATTGAGTGGGAATAACAAAAGTACTTAAAAAATTGCCTTTTCCCGCGATAGCTTCGTCAACTCCGTACTCAAATCCTCATGTATTGCCCATACACTCCGGTTTTCCGTGCGGTGCTTCCTCGCTCTCACGAAAAAATCCTAATTTTTTATAGTACTTTTCTCATATAATAAGATGACTAATGAATAAAAAACTACTCACATTATCCCTACTACTATTACTCAGTATTAGTGTTATAGCAGATGACTTTGAAGATGGTGTCTCAGCATATTATCGTGGAGATTATGAAACTGCATTATTATTATTCAAGAAGTCAGCAGAGCAGGGGAATACAGAGGCACAGTTCAATCTTGGGTCGATGTATTCCGAGGGAAAAGGTGTTACACAAGATCACAAACAAGCATTTAACTGGTATCAGAAGGCAGCAAAACAGGAGGATGTAGAGGCACAGCATAATCTCGGTACTATGTATGGCATTGGAGTAGGAGTTGTACAGGACTACAAAAAAGCAGTGTATTGGTATCAGAAGTCAGCAGAGCAGGGGAATGCGTTGGCACAGTACAGTCTTGGTTTGATGCATGCGGAGGGAAAAGGAGTTACACAGGACTACAAAAAAGCAGTGTATTGGTCTCAGATGGCAGCAGAACAGGGACATGCAGAGGCACAGTTCAATCTTGGGTCGATGTATGCCGAGGGAGAAGATGTCCCACAGGACTACAAACAAGCATTTAACTGGTTTCAGAAGGCAGCAGATCAAGGGAATGTAAAGGCACAGTACAGTCTTGGTGTGATACATGCGGGGGGAGAAGGTGTCCCACAGGACTACAAACAAGCATTTAACTGGTATCAGAAGTCAGCAGAGCAGGGATATATAGACGCACAGTACAATCTTGGTGTGATGTATGCCGAGGGAAAAGGTGTTGCGCAAGATATTACACAGGCAATGTACTGGTATCAGAAGTCAGCAGAACAAGGGAAAGCAAAGGCACAATACAATCTTGGGATAATGCATGCCGAAGGAAAAGGTGTCCCACAGGACTACAAACAAGCATTTAACTGGTATGAGAAGGCAGCAGAACAGGGATATGTAGATGCACAGTTCAATCTTGGTGTTATGTATGGCAATGGAATAGGAGTTACACAGGACTACAAACAATCATTTAACTGGTCTCAGAAGGCAGCAGAACAGGGATATGTAGAGGCACAGTTCAATCTTGGTGTGAAGTATGCCGAGGGAAAAGGTGTCCCACAGGACTACAAACAAGCAGTGTATTGGTATCAGAAGTCAGCAGAACAGGGGTTTGCAAAGGCACAGTTAAATCTTGGTACTATGTATGTCAATGGATACGGTGTCCCACAGGACTACAAACAAGCAGTGTATTGGTATCAGAAATCAGCAGAACAGGGGTATGCTAAAGCACAAAAGTTAGTAAGAGAATGGATGGAGAAGCACTAGCAATAGGATTTTGAAGTGACCAGTTAATCAGTGAGATTTCGATTGAATTCATTCTATGATGATGAGAATCATAATAGAGAAGATATTATCTCCCAGGAAATTGATGATACTTCAGTTATAAATTCTGATGTTGAAGATGATCCTTATCTGGTCAACATAGATTATGTAGAGATAAGTGATGAAAATGGGAAGGTTATATATAAGGATGACAATTAATATTCAATTAATGGATCTTGAATAATTGTGAAGGTATATATAACAGAGGAAGAATTATCTAAAGAACGGACAGCAAATGAATTTATTCAATGGATCGATGATAAATCCAAATGGTTTGATCAGCAAGAAGGAGGTACAAAAGCAGTTAGACTGAAAATAGGTCTTTGTAAACAATTAGCCGAAGAAGCATATGCGTTAAATAAATTACTAAAAAATCAACATGACACTGCTAATAAAACCTATCAATGTGTCATTAGAAGTCAAAATTACGATGTAATTATTAGAGATAAATCTGGTAAAATTGAGTCACTATCAAAATTAGAAATCACGCAAGCACATGAAGGGGAAGTAGAACATCATAGGATGATTTTATTGGAAGAAAAAGGATCTGTATCTGCAGCAGGTAAAATAAAAAAAACTGGCACCAAAAAAACTGGTCTCGAACTGGAAGATAATCATTTAGCATTCAAACATGAAGATTTATTAAAATATAATCTGAAATTAATTAAAGAAGCATTTGATAAGAAGAAAAGTAAACCATATGGCGAGGACACATCATTATTAATCATGTTTAAGGATGATGTTACATTTCGTGATGATAATGATATTCAACGATTACATGATTTTGTCGAAGTCGAAATATGCAGGAAAAATACAAAATTTCAAAATATATATTTAGTAAGTTGGTCAGGGGAAATATATATCCATTGCTGAGAGACCCTGTAAATTAAATTGTGTAACTGACGATCATTTTTTACTCTTAACAGAA